>CALJBF010000001.1 GCA_938027385.1 uncultured Porphyromonadaceae bacterium
CGGTTTCTCCCTCTCCGCCACCTTCTGAGACGAAACCTCACAAATAAGAGGGGTTCGGTCGTAGTGACCGAACCCCTCTTATTTGTGATAAATGATAAATGCGGATTAGCTTATCTTACGGTGACTTTGGCGACGGTGGTGCCGGCCTTGACGACGTAGGTGCCGGGGGCGGCGGGGATGCGGGCGGTGCCGTCGACATCGGCCGAGGCAACCAGGCGCCCGTCAACGGTAAATACCGAGGCATGGCACGGGGTGGCGGCGCGTACGATCACTGCACCGTCGGCGCCGGTGACTGTGGCAACGCTGTCTCCGGCTACATCGGTCAGACCGACGAGCGACACAAGGCAACCGTCGGAGGGCACGGATTCGCCGCGGTTGTAGAGGGCGGTCACATTATAGGTGTGCGTTCCGCCGGGCACTGCAGCATCGGTGTATGCGGTGCCGGTGACAGGGGCGTCATTCACCTTCACGCCGTTGCGGTAGACGTTGTAGCCGGTAAGCTCAAGGTCAGATGTAGCGCTGCCGGGGAGGTAGGTAACATCATCGACAAAGAGCTGGTACATGTTCGTCGATGTGCAGCGCAGGGCGAAATAGAGAGCGCCTTCGGGGAGCGACACCTCATACTCGGTCCAGACATTGGGAACCTCGGCAATCTCGCGCACCGACACGAAGTCAGACAGGGCGGTACCGGTGGTGGAGTAAAGCACCTCCATGCTCTCGCTCATGTACGACGAATAGCTCTTGGCGTAGAAACTGATTGTCTGCGCGGTGCCGTAGAGGCGCGGAGAGATGGCCCAGTCGTCGCACTGCGAGCCGTCGGCATTGAAAATCTGGGCGAGGTAGCGCGCACCTGAATGTGCCTCGAACAGGGCGTTGCCGTTGGGGATGTTCGCATCCATCACCCAGAACGACACGGGCACAACCGTGGGCACATCGTGAACGCCGGGAACCGAAATCCCCTCAAGCTTGCCGGGGAGAGCGCCGTCATTGTCGACGAACAGCCAACCGCCGGCATCGGTCTGTGTGTATGACTCGTATGACTCGAAATCGTCGGTAACGACCTCGGGCATTACGTTGTCGAGCGAGGGAGCCGTCCATGTCAGAGCCACATCGGCACCTTCGGTTACAGCGGCGAGAGCGGCGGGTGCCGGATGTGCCGGGGCAATCAGCGCGGCCACAGCGGCAGGGGTGACGTCGTTGGCGGCATTGCCGTCACCGTCGGCCACTACCTTGGCGTGATACGACACCTCAGAGCCGGGGTTGAACACATCCACGGTCTCGGTGAACTCCACGAAAGCCACACCGCACGACACAATTGCAGGACCCTGGGCGGTCTGCACCTTCTGGCCGTCGCGGTACAGTTCGACGGCATAACCTGCACCGACATTTCCACCGCCGGCATTCTCCACGCGCACCGTGGCGGTGAAAGGCTGGCCGGCGGTGACACGCGCGGGGAGTGTCACGGAATTGGCGCCGAGGTCGGTAGCGCTGACATCAGCAATCCCGATGCAGTCAATGGCGGTGACGGTATAGTTGCGCGTCACGGCCTCGAATGCGATCTGCACGGTCTTACCTTTATAGGCGCCCAGGTCGACTGCCACACGGTTCCAGCCGTTGGCGGGAAGATCATTCACGATGAGGTCTTTGCACAGTCTGAACTGAGTGCCGTCGCTTACATATACCTCCAGCTCGTTGAGGTCCTCGGCGTTCTTGCCGTTATAATAGTTGTAGACATAGAAACTGAGCACCGGCTCGGCAAGCGCGCTGATGTCAATCTTGCCCGTGTAAAGACGTGCGCAGTCGCCTGAGCTGAGAGCCGACATGGCCAGGTAGCCGCCGTCACCGTCATACGACGCGATGTTGCTGTTGGCGTCGGCCATGGCATCCCACGAGGGGGTGACAGTGTTGTAGTCGATTGTCTCGGAGCGGAAGAGCATGGCCGACTGTCCGGCTGCGAACGACTCACTGAACGGGGCGGCGTATGGTGTGCCCACGGGGAAGAGCGGAGTCTTGGCGGCCGACGACCTGCCGGCCTCAGTCTTGGCTATCACACCGTAGGCGGTGAACAGCTGCCCCTTGTCGGCGTCGATGGCATGGTGCACATACTCGGTGCCGGTGATGTTGTCGGCGCCCTCGATATCCTCCTCGTAGAACATGCTACCCTCCATCACCTCATAGCGCACCACCTTGTAGGTCACCAGGTCGGGATTGAGCGGATTGCCGTCGGCATCTGTCTCGGGAGCACGCCAGCGGATTGTCACATCGCCGGGGGTGAACTCGCCGACGCCCATCCAGGGTATCTGCGACGGGATGTTGGGGCCGACGAACACGCTGGCCGACACCTCCTGTCCGCGGGCACCGTCGGCATAGACCACGGCGGCGTAGGTGTGCTGTCCGGCCGGAGCATCCTCATGCGTGTATGAGAACTGCGCGCCGGGAACCAGTCCCTCGGTAACGGTGGCAACGAGGTTGCGGTCGCATGTGATTTCTACCTTTTCAATCGTGCCGACAGGATTACCGGCAGCATTGACGGCAGGGAGCACGCCAGACACGGTGACCTTGTGCAGCCCCGAAACATCGGGTGTGAGACGGAAATCACCAAGTCCGGCAGGCGACTCCGAGCTTGTGCCCTCGGTAAGCATAAGATTGTCAATCGTAAGGTACAGCTTGTCAGGATCCGAACAGCCGTGCACGCCGATATGCCAGTCACCGGTCGAAGGCACCGAGAACTCGCCGGTGAATGTGGTCATATTGTCGCTGCTGACCTCGGTGACGGGGATCACGGTCACTGTCATCGCAGCCACGGTGGCGGCGTTACCGGCCTTGACCTCGATTTTCTCCGGGCCATAATAAGTCATGGCAGCGTCTATGGTAAACTTATAGTTCTTGCCGCCGGTGAGCGTGATGGCCGGGCTGATCAGCCAGTCATCCATCGCCAGGTCGCCGTTATAGCTGATGCGGGCGTAGCGTGAACTGTTGAACTCCCATTTATTGCCGTCGTTGTTGGCGTCGATGACTGTGAATGCGTTGAACGCATCGGCCGTTTCGAAGGTTTCCGACCAGGGAACCGACAGTGCCGCGCCGGCCTCGGGTGCCGCTACAGCCGCAACTGCAAGCAGTGCCTGGAGGATTGCAAAATTCTTCTTCATTGATTAATGTGTTTATGACTGATAGCAATATCACAATATCATTTGTCTACGCTGTCAGGGCATACAGGCGACAGATGTATTTTACTTCCACCACAAAGGTAACTTATAATCCTCAGATTACCAAATCCGGCTGCCGTAATGCAATTTAGCGCGCCATCTTCCGTGCAAATACCGCCTAACTCCATGGCGATGTCAGTCGGCGCAATGTATAAATATGATTAATCATAGACAAATTTTACTTAAACTATCAATTTTTAACATTGAAGTGTTAATCGTTTACACTACTTTTTCGTCATATTCACAACGGCCGCACAAAGCCATCACAAGCGGCCGCAATCCTTACCACGAATACAAACAACACACCGCATAAGACAAACATGAAGCTTATCACCACCATCACATTGAGCGCCGCCATGCTGGCAATAGCCCAGACGGCCTCGGCATCACCCCAGAACTCACAGTGGATGACAGTGGCCAACTCTACGGCCACACCCACTGACTTCACCAACGCCGCCGAGAGTACGATCAACGGCGTGGTGAGCATCAAGAGCTTTGCCACCGCACAGCCCCGTCAGAGCTACGGCGCGTCGCCCTTCAGCGACCCGCTGTTCGACTTCTTCTTCGGCTCGCCGCGCCAGCAGCAGCCCCGCAACCGACAGGGACAGGGGAATAGCCAGGGGCAGGAGACGCCCCGCGGACTGGGCTCGGGTGTAATCCTCACCGACGACGGCTACATCGTCACGAACAACCATGTGATCGAGGGCGCCGACCGCCTGGAAGTCACGCTCAATGACAATTCGACCTACAACGCCCGCGTCATCGGCACAGACCCCGTGACCGACGTGGCACTCATAAAGATTCCGGCCGAGAACCTGCATGTGATTCCCGTAGGCGACAGCGACGCCCTGCGCGTTGGCGAATGGGTGCTTGCCGTTGGCAACCCCTTCGGTTTCACCTCTACCGTGACCACCGGCATCGTCAGCGCCAAGGCGCGCGGCATGGGGGGCATGGGACGCAACGGCCAGATGGGTATCGAGAGCTATATCCAGACCGACGCCGCCGTCAACCCCGGCAACTCGGGTGGCGCGCTTGTCAACACCCGCGGCGAGCTGGTGGGCATCAACACCGCCATCTACTCCGAGACCGGCAGTTATGTCGGATATTCGTTCGCCATACCCACGGCAATCGTGAGCAAGGTCGTGAATGATCTGCGTGAATACGGCGCCGTCCAGCGTGCCGTGCTCGGCATCTCTACCCGTGAGCTCACGCCGCAGTTCGCCAAAGAGAAGGGCATCACCGCCGTAAACGACGGCTGCTACATAGCCGAGGTGAGCGACCGCTCGGCCGCCATGGAGGCAGGCCTCAAGGAGGGCGACGTGCTCACCGGCATCAACGGCGCCCCGGTGCACAACTTCGCCCAGCTCCAGGGGGAGATGAGCAAATACAGCCCGGGCGACAAGATCACCATCGAATATGTGCGCGACAACAAGAAACACAAAGCCCAGGTGACATTCCGCAACTCGCAGGGCGAGACCACCATCACCAAGGCCCAGGACTTCTCGGCCCTCGGCTGCGCCCTCAAGGAGGTTACCGCTGAGAAGGCACGCGAGATGCAGATCGGCGGCGGTGTCGAGGTCACCGGTCTCACCGCCGGCAAGTTCCGCGACGCCGGCATCAAGGAGGGCTTTGTGATCCTCGACATCAACAACGGCCGCGTCCGCACCCCCGAGGATGTAGAACAGATTTATGACGCCATCATGAAAGGCTCAGACGCCGACAAAGTGATGTTCATCACCGGCCTCTACCCCACCGGCCGCAAAGTATATTACGCGGTCGACCTGGCCGAGTGACCCCGCTGAGGTTTCCGATACACACATATATCACACTACCGCGACACCGCGGCGCGCTCCCACCGGGCACGCCGCGGTGTCTTCTTTATCACGCGTGTCTTTTCCTGCATCCCGATTACTAATAAATTACAGGTGTGTCACAATGT
>CALJBF010000002.1 GCA_938027385.1 uncultured Porphyromonadaceae bacterium
CGAGACGGTTCCCTACCCCACCGGTACCGTGCAGGTGGAGATTGACCCGGCCGGTGTGCCCCAGTACGAGATCAAAGAGAACGTGGCCTGGGACAACATCCCCTACACCGCGCGCCTTGAGGCGCTGGCCGAAAAGACACAGGCCGTATGTTTCGGCTCGCTGGCACAGCGCAATGTGGTATCGCGCAACACCATAAACCGTTTCCTCGACGCCATGCCGCAGACCGGCGACGAGCTGGTGGTGTTCGACGTGAACCTGCGCCAGGGTTTCTACACCAAAGAGATTCTCTGCAACTCTATGAGCCGCTGCAACATCCTCAAGATCAACGACGAAGAGCTGGTCACCGTGAGCCGCATGTTCGGCTATCCGGGCATCGACCTGCAGGACAAGTGCTGGATTCTCCTTGGCAAATACAACCTGAAGATGCTGATTCTCACCTGCGGCATCAACGGCAGCTACGTGTTCACGCCCGGCAACGTGTCGTTCCAGCCCACCCCGCGCGTCGAGGTGGCCGACACCGTGGGCGCCGGTGACTCGTTCACCGCCGCGTTCATAGCCTCGATACTGCAGGGCAAGACCGTGGCCGAGGCCCATGCCCGCGCCGTGCAGGTCTCGGCGTTCGTGTGCACCCAGAAAGGCGCCATGCCCATCCTCCCCGCCGAGCTGAAGAGCTGATACATAAGCCACATAAGTCACATAAGTCACATAAGCCACATAAGTTACATCTCTGTAACGTATGTGGCTTATGTGACTTATGTTATGTATGTGTCAGCGCACGAGCAGACGCGAGGCGTGGCCGGCAACGCTCACAACGTAGATGCCGGGGGCCACTGCAACCTCGGCGGTGCCGGTAACGGCGCCGTTGTAATAGAGACGCCCGTCAATGCCGGCAACCACAAGGGTCTCACCTTCGAGGCCGCTGACAACCACAGCGCCCTGGCGTGTGCTCACGCTCACCGAGGCCGAGACAATCTCGCCCACAGCAGTGGGGGTGTACACGTCTTTGTATTCTTCCCACGTGTATGTGCCGTGATGGAAGATCATCGACTTCCCCTGGACCCTGAGGCCGGTCTGGTTGGCACCGGGATATTGCCACGAATCGTTCTTGAAAATCACATACGAGTTGCGGAACTTCTCGGGCAGTTCATAGCGGTAATAGCCGGTGTTGGTATCCTTTGTCATCGCGGGGGTGGCATCCCACG
Source organism: uncultured Porphyromonadaceae bacterium (assembly GCA_938027385.1). Taxonomy (GTDB): domain Bacteria; phylum Bacteroidota; class Bacteroidia; order Bacteroidales; family Muribaculaceae; genus UBA7173. The sequence continues at coordinate 1,204 of CALJBF010000002.1, forward strand.
AAGTCATGTTGGTGTTGTTGTCGATATAGACGTATAGCGAGGGGGTCCAGTTGCCGTCGTAATATACATAAACCGGTTTCTGCGGCTCGACTGTGGCGGCTGTCACGGTCATGGTCATGGCCTTCAGGTCGACGGTGATGTTGTATGCGCCCGGATCCACGATCCATGACTTGCAGCCAGAGGCCGACACATTGGCGGCATATTTGGTGACGGGCATTGCCGTGCCGAGGCTTACCGCCGTGCTTTCTGCCGGGGCTCCGTAACGGTTGGCCGAGGCGTTGAGGGCGTCCCAGGTCGAACCTACGAAATCAGAGAGGTTGAAATAGCATTTGGTCTCGTTGGCGGCGGCGGTGAATGTCACGCCGGTGGCAGTGTATTTTCCGTCGGCGTAGGTCATCTCGAAACCGGTGCCCGGGGTCGAGCTCCAGCCGGCGTTTCCGGGGAGATTGCCGAGGATATAGAGCTTGCCCTGCACAGGATCAGGATCAGGATCGGGATCCGGGTCGGGCTGTGTGCCGTCGTTATAGATTACGGCGATGCCCGATGAACCCACATTGCCCGAGATTGTAGTGGCGGTGACGGTGAACGTGCCGCCGCTAACGCGGTCGGTGTATGTGCCGGCGGGGCAGTATCCGCCGCCGTTTGCCACCGATACATGGCCGCTGCCCTTGGCCACGATGACGGCGCCGCCATTCTCGCGGGTGATCGAGCAGGCGTTGCCGCCATTCTCGAACCAGTCAGCCCTGCCGACCATCACGTTGCGGAATTTGTTGACCTCGGTCACGGCCTTGCCGCGATAGGCGTCGGTGCCTTTGCCGACCTTGATGTTGTTGAAACCTTTGGTTGTAGGGCGCGCCAGATAGAGTGCGGTGGCGCCGTTGCGGCATGCCATGGCGGCATACGCGCGGTCGATGACCGACTGGTCTACGTTCTGCGACCATTCGTCGTTCGAGTATGTATCGTGGCTCTCGGCCCAATAGACGAGTTTTGTGTCGGGCACGCTGTAGTCTACCACCCACGAGCCGCCGTAGCCGTAAGGAAGACCGCCGTTCTCGCGGGCGGCTCCGTTGCTGTACTTGTTGTCGGTTACCGACATCATCGAGGTGTATTCCTTGATTATCGAGGCGCTCGGGCCGGGGGCGTCAAGAATCTCGCCGTAGTGCCACACGCCGGGCACCGAGGTCACGGCCGACCAGAATCCGCACCCTTCCGAGGGGAGGCCGATATGCTTGGCGGCATCCCAGCGCACACCTTTCACGCCGCAGTCTTTCAGGAATTCGACGTATGCCTTTCCCCTGGCTATTACACCGGCGTCTTCGGAGTTCACGTCGCCGTAGTCGCCGAGCTGACCGTGGGTGATCGAGTAGCGGTCGCCGTAGTTTATGCCGCCGTTCCAGCGCACGCGACCGTTTGCGTCCCACCATGTATCATGGTAGCCGGCTGTCTTGTCGACATGGTTTGCCACCACATCCACGATGACCTTGATGCCGTAAGTGGCGGCCTCGGCGCAGAGTTCGCGCAGGTCCTGTTCGGAACCCATCCCCGCCGAGCCCTTGAAAGCCAGGTCGTAGGGGCGGTATAGGTCGTGCCATGCGTAGCCCACCTGGATGTCGGGGCGCTGAAGGGGCGACAGCTGCACCGAGCCGAAACCTGCGGCGGCGATACTGGGCAGTTCGGCCTTCACGGTAGTGATGGGCCAGTTGAAACAATGCAGGATGTTGCCCTGCTGGATTTCGGGGGGCATGCCGTAATCGGCCGCCGTGCCTGTACCGAAGGCACACAGCGCCATCAGCAACGACCACAAGAAGTTTTTCTTCATGATAACTGGTAAGAGGTGTAAAGAAATGTAAGTAAGTAAATAAGTTTTCATGGAGCCGCAGGGAACAAAATATCATACCGCGCGGCACAGTCAGTCAATCACGACCCGACACTGCAAAGATAGTTAAAATTTATTAACCGTTAAAACAAAATGAAACCCTCCCGGTGCCGTGTGGCACCGGGAGGGCCGGTAGGGTTATTCAGGGAACCGCCGTCAGGCGGCTTCCCCGATTATCCGTGGAGCGGGCTTATTCGGCGTGCTCCTGGAAGATGATGTCTTTTACGGTGATCTTGGTGCCCTGGGGCGCTCCGCCGAAGTCGAGAACCAGAGATACTGCCGTCATGTCAATACCGGGCATGTTGACCCACTTGAAGGTGTGGGTCTCGTCCATCACGAGATCCTTGCGGTCTGCGAAGTAGAAGATACCGTCGAATGCTTCGCCGCCGCTGTGCACGAGCTTGAAGGTAGCGCCGGGAATGTCGTTGGTCGCAGAAACGGTGATGCGGAAATCATAGTTCTTGTCGACCGAAGTTGTCAGCGGGGTATGGAGTTTCACCTGGGCTTTCCACTGGTCGGCACCGGGAGCCTCGGTGTACTCTACGGTGAAACCGTCGCCCTCCTGGGTGAAGACGGGATTGGCTACGCCGCCGCTCCAGTCTGCGCCCGAGGTCCACATCTCCAGGTCATAGGTGATGCCGTGCCAGAAGTTGAGTTCGCTGTCGATATCGCACCAGGTAACGGGTGCCTCGGGAACATCGGGCTCATCGGGAACATTGGGAAGCACAGTGCCGTCGTTGTTGGCGTGGTCCTTGATGACGATGTTCTTGACTGTGATCACTGCGCCCTCGGGGTTACCGCCGAAGTCGAAGACAATCTTCAGCTTGTCGGTATCGATACCCTTCACATCAGAACACCAGATCACGTGATCCTCACCGGCGGCCACAGCCTCGGTCTTGTTTATGATCTCGCCGACATCCTCAGGCTCGCCCTTGTCGTTGAGAGTCTCGTGAGTGGCCTTGAATGTCACACCGGGGAGATCCTTGTTTGAGCTGATGACCACAGACATGTCGTATGTCTTGTCGGCCGAAGTCACGATGTCGGTGAGGAACTTGAACTGTGCCTGCCACTGCTGGTCGGTAGCTCCGGGTAACGAGAATGTATAGCCGTTCTCTTCCACAGTGTAGTCGAACGGTGCGGGATAGAGTTCCCAGCCGCCGCCATGAGCGTAGAAGATGACCGGTTCGGCACATGTGGCGTTGCGGAAGAGGTTGTACTCGCTGTCGTACTTGAAGCCCATGAAGGGAGCCTCGCCCTCGAGACCGAGCTTGTAGTGCCAGGCGATGGTGCCATTGTCAATCACCAGGTCGACCATCGAGGCCGAGATCGACTGGATCTCGAATTTGGGGGCGTTGTAGGCCTCGACGTTGGGGAGATAGCCCATCAGCGTTCCCTGGGGGAGTACGAGATAGAGCTTGTCGTTCTCGCTGACGAGTGAGAAGGTGGTCTCCTGTTTCTCGGCGGGGGCGCAGTAGTCCTGGCCGTCGTTGGTGTTCGATGCCGAATAGGGGGGCAGGTCGGTGATGCCGGTGTTCACGTAGATCGTGCCGCTCGCACCCGGATCGTAGGTATAGGCACCGCCGTCGGCGGCCTCGGTCTTGCCGAAGATCATGCGGTTGTCATAGACACCCCATGCGGCCTTGTCGTTGGGCTGTGCGCTCCACCATCCAAGTCCGTCAGTGCCGCTCTCGCCGCAGCCCAGGTGACCGGCCTCGTCGCGGGCGATCATCCAGGTCTTGGTGTCGCCGGCGGTCAGGCGCTGGATGTAGGGGCCGAAGTCTACCATGGTGTGGTCGATGACGATGTTAACCGTCTTCGAGCCGGTGCTGACGCCGTTGCGGTTGCCGACACGCACCTCCACGGGGTACTCGCCCTTGGTGGTGATGATGCCGCGCTTGCCGTTCTGCGTGGAGATTTCGGTTTTGGTGTCGCTCAGATGGATGTTCCACACAGGATAACACCCCTGGGCGTTGTTGAGCGTCAGGCAGTATTCGTTGGTTTCGGGGTCAACGGTCACCGTGACGTCGATATTGGCGGCATCAGGCACGCCGTTGGGATCGAGCACGTCGAATTTTTCTGCCGTGCAGGCCGAGAGAACACCCAGACCCACGACAGCCACACCGGCGCCCAAGATCGATTTGAATATCTTTTTCATTTTCGGGAATGCTGAGGAATTAGTAGTTGTTTTGTGTCAGAGTGCCCTGAGCCTGGTCGATCTCGCTCTGGGGGATGGGGAGGTATTTCTTCGACTCGGACCAGGTGTTGGTGCGGTAGCCGTAAACATCGGGAACAAGCACGGATGCGGCTTTGCCCGAACGGATGAGGTCCCAGTAGCGTTTGCCCTCGCCCACGAACTCGAGGTGACGCTCCTCAAGCACGTTGTCGAGGTTGGCTGTCACAGAGGCCAGACCGGCGCGGGTGCGCACGGCGTCGAGGTAATCCTGGGCCGAACCGCCTGTGGCGCCGCGCAGCAGCAGCTCGGCGGCGTTGAGCAGAGTCTCCGAGTAGCGGTACACGCGCCAGTTGTTGTTCCAGTTGAGCTGTGCGTCGGCCTTCTGGTCGGCGTTGTTGCCCGAAAGGGCGGCATATTTCTCAAGGAAGATGCCGGTATCCTGGTAGCGGCGGTTGTACGAGAGACCGTCAATCAGGTTCGAGTTCCAGCAGGTGGCGTCGCGGCGCACATCACCCTCGGCATAGCGGTCGTAGGTCTCCTGACGCACGGGGCAGAAACCCCAGCCCTCCTCGTGCCCCTCGGTGCCGCTGGGCAGACCTGACGGGCTGATGAGTGTGGGGAGCACGGTGCCACCGGCAACCAGCGGGCCGCTCCATGAGCGCACGGCGTTGTCGTCGATGTAGTTGATCTCGTAGATCGACTCCTCGCACCATTCAGCCTCCTCTTTGAAGAGTGTGCCATAGTCGGCGTAAAGGTCGTAGTCTGGCGAGTAGATGATCTCCTTCATGTAGTCGAAGGCCTTCTGGAAACGTGCCTGGTCGTTCTGGTACATTACGATTTCGGCATAGAGCATGTAGGCCATTGCCTTGGTGACGCGGCCTGCACGGTCGGCGGTCTCGCGCATGGGGAGCGCGTCGAGTGCGATGGCACCCTCAAGGTCGGCGATCATGTTGGCGTAGATCTCGTCGGCGGTAAGCTGGGGGTAGATGTAGGGGGCGGCGTCGGCGTTCTTGTCGAACCACACCACGTTGCCGTAGAATTTCCACACCCAGTTGTAGTAGAACACGCGGAGCACACGCACCTGTGCTTCGTAATATGCGCGGTTCTTGTCGGTCATGTCGGGGATGTCGAGGTCATTGAGGTAGTGCATCACGTCGTTGCAGCGCTTGATGCCCGAGTAGGCCTCGGTCCAGATGCCGCCGATTACGGCGTTGGGGCGTGCCTCGAAGTTCATCATCAGGTGCCAGTTGGCGTTGTCGCCTCGGTCAGAGCCGCCGACCCAGAGGTCATCGGCCATGATGTCTGACATAAGCATGTAGGGGTTGTACTCGCCCATGCCCCAGTCGGTCCAGTGCAGGGGGTCGTAGGCAGCCACGACAGCATCCTGCACGTGGGCGTCTGTCGAGAAGTATTCGTCGACAGGCATGTTGATCGGGTCGGTGACATCGAGGAACGAATCAGAGCACCCGGTCAGACCCATTGCGGCCACGGCAAGGCCGGCCGCGATATATAATGTCTTTTTCATTTGACTCAAGTTTTAGATAGGTTAGAACTGGAGATTGAAACCTACAGTCCACACACGGGGCTGGGGATAGACACCGTAGTCGATGCCGAGCGATGTGCCGCCCGACGAGATTTCGGGGTCGAAACCGTGATATTTGGTGCAGGTGAAGAGGTTCTCGGCCGAAACATACACGCGGAAGTTCTCGACAGCCACCTTGCGGGTGATCTGGCGGGGCAGCGTGTAGCTGAGCATGATGTTCTTCAGACGGAAGTATTCGCCGTCATACACGAGCAGGTCTGACGACACCCAGTTGCGGTTGTCGGCGCGTACGAAACGGGGGATGCGGTCCGATGTGCCCTCGCCGGTCCAGCGGCCGCGCATCCAGCCGGGGAGGTTCGAGTTGAGGGCGTCGGTACGGCGTGTGGCGTCATAGATCTTGTTGCCGATGGTACCCTGGAAGAGGGCGCTCAGCGCAAGACCTTTCCATTCGGCGGTGAGGTTGATGCCGTAAGTCCAGTCGGGCATACCCTTGCCGATGTCGGTACGGTCGTTCTCGGTGATGGCGCCGTCGCCGTCAACGTCGACGAAACGTACATCGCCCGGCACGGCGTTGGCGAAGTAGTTGCCGTTCTGGCCGTAGGGATACTTGGCGTTATACTCGTCGGCCTCGGCCTGGTTCTGGATGATGCCGGCGGTCTTGAAACCGTAGAAGAAGGGGAAAGGCTTGCCGTTCTCGGCGCGCGAGATCGAGCCTGTGCCCTGGAACGAGTCGAGGTTGGCCCAGCCGGTGTCGTTACCGTAGTCGATGAGCTTGTTGTGCAGGTAGGTGAGGTTGCCGCCTACGCTGAAACGGAAGTCGTTGATGTTCTGGTTGTAGTTGATTTCCATCTCGACACCCGAGTTCTCCATCTTGCCGACGTTACCCCAGGGTTTCGATTCGCCGATGTAAGAGGGGATCTGCATGGTCATGAGCATGCCGTCGGTCTTCTTGTAGTAGTAGTCGGCCGAGAAGGTCAGCGCGTTGTTGAAGAAACCGAGGTCGATACCTACGTCGGTCTGGGTCGACTCCTCCCATTTGAGGTTGGCGTTGGGGATGATGGTGGGCTTGGTGCCGTTCACTACCTGGCTGCCGAAGATGGCGTTGTTGCCCGATGCTGCCAGTGCGACGAACATCATGTCGCCGATGTTCTCGTTACCGTTCTTACCCCACGATGCACGGATCTTGGTGTTCGACCACCATTCGGGGCGGTTCTTCATGTAAGGCTCGTTGGTGAGGTTCCAGCCGGCCGAGAACGAGGGGAATGTAGCGTAGTGGTTGTTTGAACCGAAACGGCTCGAACCGTCGCGGCGTACGGTGGCCTGGATCATGTAGCGCGAGTCGTAGTCGTAGCTTGCGCGGGCAAAGAGCGAGGCGAGCTTGGCCTTGACTGTGGGACCGCCTGTGGCGTCACGGTCGCCGTCGGCGGCAAGACCGGTAGAGGCGTTGATGTAGGGGCGCGAGTAGTCGATGATGTTGTTGCGCGAGCCCCAGAGGTAGTTGCTCTTCGATTCCTTGGCAGACTGGCCGAGCACCACGTTCACGTTGTGCACGCCGGCGAACTGCTTGTCCCACATGAGGACGTTCTCGATCTGCCATACGGTGCCGCGGTTAGACTCCGAGTATGCCTGCGACTGAGTGCGCGATTCGCCGTTGCGCAGATAGTAAGGCACGTTGTAGCCGTCGTTGCCCCAGAAAGAGAGGTCGGCACCGTAGCTGATGCGGTAGCGGATGTTGTCCCAGATCTGGAGCTCGCCGATGAAGTTGCCGACGAACTTGTGGCTCCAGCCTTTCGAGGTGGGCAGTGTGAAACGTGCGAAGGGGTTGGCCATCTCCTGGTAGTTGCCGAATGCCTCGGGGTTCATGATGAGCTGGCCCTTGTCGTTGTAGAGGGGGATGTACTGGTCGTTCTTGGCGTAGTAGTCGAGCTGCTGCTTGGCGAGCTCGCCCTCGAGGTAGGGCTGCAGCATGGGCGAGATGGCCAGGGCCGAACCCAGTGCGGTACCCCATGTGGAGTTCACGTCGATGCCGCGCGACTTGATGCGGGCATACGATGCGTTGACGGTGATCTTGAGGTTGTTGAGGTAGCTGCGGGTCTTCGATGCGTCGAACACGGTGTAGGTGTTGTTTGAACGCAGTGTTAGACGCTGGTAGTTCGAGTGGTCGTAGTTACCGCCGACGATACCGTCCTGTGTGTAGTAACCGAGCGAGAGGAAGTAGTTCACCTTCTCGGATGCGCCCGACAGCGAGAACTGGTGGTTCATCACGGGGGCGTTGTCGTTGAAGACGGCGTCCTGCCAGTCAAAACCTTCGCCGTAAGACGCGGGGTTGGCGTAGATGGGGGCCATGCCTGCGTTGAGGGCGCCCTCGTTCATCATGATGGCATATTCGGTGGCGTTGAGCACGTCACGGTGTTTCCATGCGGTCTGCCAGCCGTAAGAGAAGTCGTATGTGATGTTGGTCTTGCCTTCGCTGCCGCTCTTGGTGGTGACGATGATGACACCGTTGGCGGCGCGGGCACCGTAGACGGCACCTGATGCGGCATCCTTCAGCACCTCGATCGACTTGATGTCGGCGGGGTTGAGGTAGTCGATGCCACCCTCGATGGGCATGCCGTCGACAATGTAGAGGGGCTCGGAGTTGTTGATGGTACCGATACCGCGCACACGCACTTTGGCGGCGGCGCCGGGCTGGCCTGATGCCGAGGTGACAGTCACACCCGAGGTGAGACCCTTGAGTGCGTTGTCGACACGCACGGGAGCACCCATGGCGAGTTTCTTGTCATCGACCTTCGAGATGGCGGCGGTGACCACGCTCTTGCGCTGTGTGCCGTAACCTACGACCACGACTTCGTCGAGAGCCTGGCTGTCAGAAACCATGGCCACGGTGATGTCGGTGTCGGCGCCGGTGATCTTCACGTTCTGTGTGGCATACCCCACATAAGAGACGCGCAGTGTTTTGCCTTCGGGCACCGTGAGCTGGAACTCACCGTCGACGTTTGTCGAGACGCCGACGTTCGAGGCTCCTGCCACAATCACAGTTGCGCCGATCAGGGGCTCGTTGTCGGCTGCGTCGACAACCTTACCCTTGACATTGACGTCGGCGGCGAAGACGCTTGCCACGGTCAATATCGAGATTAGGAATAAAGCTAATCTTTTCATTGCATAAGGATTTAATGTAATAGGATTGATTTATATATGATAATTTGTTTCATTACCTGCTCATTGCCGCCGGCGGCGGCAATGACGGGCCATGGCCCGTGAGGATGTATTTGCGCGATGAAAACGCGGAGTGACGCGTGAGCGTGGGAACTTGGGTCGGAGTGCCTGGCAGCCGCCCTTATCAGGTTTCAGCCGGATGGCCGGCGGCTTGTCAGAGTGGGTCGGCCGGTAGGAGCCGCGGGGCGATGACGAGGGAGCAATCTGAAGATTGTGACCGAGTCAGAGTCGCCGCGGCGACGCCGCGGACGGCCCGCTATCACAAGCCGCCTTAAAGGGTTATTGTTTCTGGAACACGCGCACGTAGTCAATCTGATACGTGGCGGGGAGTGCCTTCTCGTCTACACCGGCATAGCCGCCCCAGTCGCCGCCCCAGGCCAGGTTGAGTTTCAGGCCGAAAGCCTTGTCGAAGGGCCAGGTGTCGGGGTTGCCGGCATGGTCGTTGGGGAAGTCAAGCAGTTTCTTGCCGTCGACATAGGTGCGTATGTAGTCGGGGGTCCATTCCAGGGCATATACGTGGAACTCGTCTTCGGCGCCGGCAGTGAATACCTCTTTGGTCTTCTGGGTGCCGATCATGTGGTTGTAGGCCTTGCAGTGAATTGACGACGAAGTATAGTTGGGGTTCACGCCCACCTCTTCCATGATGTCGATTTCGCCGCACGAGGGCCAGTTGTTGCCGCCGGTCTGGGGCATCATCCAGAATGCGGGCCAGGTGCCCTTCCCCTTGGGGAGTTTAAGACGTGCCTCGAAGTAGCCGTATGTCCAGTAGTTGGATGTATTGATGCGGGCCGACCACACCTCGTTGCCCACTTTCTTGGCGTAGATGTTGAGGAAACCGTCGGCGATCTCGGCGGTGGTGACGCCGTCGCGCTCACCGGCGATGTAGCGCTGCAGCTCGTTGTTGACAGTGCCGGGGTTCCACACCTCGTACCACCACTCGCGGGTGTCGGGGCGTTTCACGGTGGGGTCGTTGAACTCGTCGTGCCATACCAGAGTGTAGCCCTCGGGAGTGGTGATGGCGTCGCTCATCTGCCTCACCTCGATGGTACGGGTGCCGGAATCATCGGTAAGGTAGATTTCCCCCTTGCGGTCGGCGGCGGTCATGTTCTCGGCCACGGTGACGGTGATCTCATGCACGCCCGCGCCACCTTTCAGGGGTGTGACGGCAATCCAGTCGGCACGCGGAGAAAGCTCCCAGTCGACGTTTGCCTCAATGGTGAATTTCTGTGAACCGGCCTGTCCGCCGAACGCCATGCTCAACGTCGACGGGCGCACGATGCTGACCGGTGTCTGGGTCACGGTGATGGTCTCGGAGGCATTGCTGCCGGCCGACACTGTGAGGCTGGCCACGCGGCTCTCAAGATCGCCGCTGTAACCTGACACTGTGATCTTCACGGTGGTGGGCTCATTGCGCACACCTCCGGTGGGAAACACCTTGCACCAGTCGGCATCAGAGGCGATGCTCCAGTCGGCAGTGGATGTCACCGTTACGTTTACAGACTGACTCTCGAAATTGACAGTCACGGCTTTAGCGGGCTCGACAGTTATCGAGACCGGTTTCTGATCGGGTTTCTTAGCGGGGTCGTCGGGTTCGTCAGAGCCACAGCTGCCAATAAGGAGGCTCGCAGCGAACACAGGCACGACAGCCCATGATTTCAGGTTAAACATCAATTTAAAATCCCGTATTAAGGGTTAACAAATAGATTTAGGGCAGAAGAAACAAACGATAAAATCGATTGGTATATCAAGGCCAATAAAGTAGCCTACTTGAAAGCATCGGCAAAGATAGGGCAATTAATCTGTTTTTGCAAATTTTTAACAAAAAAACCGTTATTTTTTGTATTTCAACGACTAAAAAGGCATCTGGAATCTCACGGGCCAATCATTATTCGTACATCTGATATAATAATGAGTGTAAAGATTTCACCGAAATTTGCTAACTTTGTGTCGAAGTGTACCATAATGACAGACACAACAGAACCCAACGACATTTTTGACGCCGCCGGGGTCTCGGGCGAGACCCGGCAGGTGGAGTACGCCGAGGACGACATACGCACCCTCGACTGGAAAGAGCACATACGTCTGCGCCCGGGCATGTACATAGGCAAGCTCGGCGACGGCTCGTACTCTGACGACGGCATATACGTATTGCTGAAAGAGGTGCTCGACAACTCGATCGACGAGTTCATGATGGGCTACGGACGCCTGATCACCATAACCCTCGACGACGAAACCGGGCGCGTGAGCGTGCGCGACAACGGCCGCGGCGTGCCCCTGGGCAAGCTCATCGACGTGGCGTCGAAGATGAACACCGGCGCCAAATACGACAACAAGGCGTTCAAGAAGTCGGTGGGCCTCAACGGTGTGGGCATAAAGGCGGTGAACGCGCTGTCGACATCGTTCACCATCAGCGCCTTCCGCGACGGCCTGACACGCTCGGCCATCTTCGAGCGCGGCAACCTGATAAGCGAGACCCCTGAGACACCCACCGACGAGCCCAACGGCACGTTCGTGGAGTTCACCCCCGACGCCACGGTGTTCCGCGACTTCAGGTTCAACCACGAGTTCATCGTGACGCTGATACGCAACTACACCTACCTCAACACCGGACTGGCCATCGTGTTCAACGGCAAGCGCTATGTGTCGCGCAACGGCCTGCTCGATCTGCTCAAGGCCAACCTCACGAAAGAACCGCTTTACCCGGCCATACACCTCAAGGGGCCCGACATCGAGGTGGCCATCACGCACGCCAACCAGTACGGCGAGGAATACTACTCGTTTGTCAACGGCCAGCACACCACCCAGGGGGGCACGCACCTGGCGGCTTTCAAAGAGGCGGTATCGCGCACCATAAAGGATTATTTCGGCCGCAACTTCGAATATTCCGACATACGCAACGGCATGATCGCCGCCGTGTCGGTAAAGGTCGAGGAGCCGGTGTTCGAGTCGCAGACAAAAACCAAGCTCGGCTCGCGCGACATGGGTCCCGACGGCCCCACGGTGGCCAAGTTCATCGGCGACTTCCTCAAGAAAGAGCTTGACAACTACCTGCACAAAGACCTCGAGACCGCCGACATCATCCTGAAAAAGATACAGGAGAGCGAGCGCGAGCGCAAGGCCATGGCCGGCGTGACCAAGCTGGCACGCGAGCGCGCCAAGAAAGTGAACCTGCACAACTCGAAACTGCGCGACTGCCAGGTGCACCTCAACGACCCCAAGGGTGACGAGGAGCTGAAACTGGCGTCGTCGATCTTCCTCACCGAGGGCGACTCGGCATCAGGCTCGATAACCAAGATACGCGACGTGAAGACCCAGGCGGTGTTCTCGCTCAAGGGGAAACCGCTGAACTCGTTCGGCATGACACGCAAGGTAGTCTACGAGAACGAGGAGTTCAACCTGCTGCAGGCGGCCCTCAACATCGAAGACGGCATTGACGGGCTGCGCTACAATAACGTCATCATCGCCACCGATGCCGATGTCGACGGCATGCACATCCGCCTTCTGCTGCTCACGTTCTTCCTGCAGTTCTTCCCCGACCTGGTGAAGAAGGGGCATGTGTATGTGCTGCAGACGCCGCTGTTCCGCGTGCGCGACAAGCGCGCCATCCGCCGCAAAGGCTCGAAGGCGAAGAAGGATGGCGCCAAAACCGACGGCACGCCCGAAAGCCCCGCGGCCGGCGCCGACACCTACTGCTATTCTGACGCCGAGCTTGACGCCGCCGTGACACGCCTGGGCTCGAGCGCCGAGATAACCCGTTTCAAAGGTCTGGGCGAAATCTCGCCCGACGAGTTCAAGGGTTTCATCGGCCCCGACATGCGCCTCGACCGCGTGACACTGCGCAAAGAGGACGCCGTGGGTGACCTGCTCGATTTCTACATGGGCAAAAACACCTCTGACCGCCAGGAATTCATCATCGAGAACCTGGTGGTGGAAGAGTGAGGGGCCCTCATGTAACACCTAATATAATAAAGGCATATTTATAAAGGCCGCTAAACAATCATGGCAACCGCTTTCTTCGCCGGGTCATTTGACCCGTTCACCATAGGCCACAAGTCAATAGTCGACCGCGCACTGCCGCTATTTGACCGCGTAATCGTGGCAATAGGGCGCAACACGGCCAAAAAGCCGTGGATGCCCCTCGACGAGCGTGTGGCCGCCATCAGCCGCGTCTACGCCGACGAGCCGCGTGTGTCGGTGGTGACCTACGACGGCCTCACCGCCGAGGCCGCGCGCGCCCACGGCGCCACGGCGCTGCTTCGCGGCGGGCGGTCGGTAGCCGACTTCGAGGCCGAACGCACCCTGGCCGACGTGAACCGCAACCTTTCGGGTCTGGAGAGCGTTCTACTTTATACGCTGCCTGAACTCGCGTCGGTAAGCTCGTCGCTGGTGCGCGAGCTGGCGGCATTCGGGGCACCCTACGCCCATCTGCTGCCATGACACGGCCGCACGCGCCACACACGTTACAACTACAAGAGAGAATACAATGCGCAGATTCACAATAACATCACTGGCGGCAATGGCCGTGGGCGCCCTGGCATGGGGCGGCATCTTCAGCCGCGACAAGGCCCCGGCCACGCCGCCCGAGTTTCCGGCATTCCAGAAACTCGCCTACGCCGAACGCCTGATAGAGAACTACTACGTCGACTCAGTAGACGGCGACCGCCTGGCCCGCGAGGCCATCGAGGCGATGCTCAAGACTCTCGACCCTCACTCGCAATACTCTGACCCCGAGGAGACAAAAGAGCTTACTACGCCGCTCGAAGGGAACTTCTCGGGCATCGGCGTGCAGTTCCGCATGATCGACGATACCCTCCACGTAATGCAGACCGTGGCCGGAGGCCCCTCGGAGAAGGTGGGCATTATCGCAGGCGACCGCATAATCAGCGCCGGCGACTCGGCCATCTCAGGCGCCAAGAGTCCCAACGCGCGCATACTCAGAATTCTGCGTGGCCCCAAGGGTACGGAAGTGCCCCTTAAAGTGGTGCGCCGCGGCGTGGCCGACACGCTGACTTTCGTGGTGACCCGCGACGACATACCCATCTACTCGGTCGACGCCTCGTACATGATCGACGGCGAGAATGGCTACATCCGCGTGTCGCGTTTTGCCGAGAACACCCCCAAGGAGTTCGCCGAGGCGCTTGACGCCCTGCGCCGCCAGGGGATGAAGAACCTCGTGATAGACCTGCAGGACAACGGCGGCGGCTACCTCGGCGCCGCGCACGCCCTGGCCGCCACCTTCCTGCAGAAAGGTGACACGGTGGTCTACACCGACTCGCCCAAAATGGGCAGCTCATATTTCACCGCCGACGAGCCGGGCACCATGACCGACGGCCGCGTGGTGGTGATGGTCAACCAGTATTCGGCCTCGGCCTCGGAAATCACCGCCGGCGCGCTGCAGGACAATGACCGCGGCGTGGTCGTGGGGCGTCGTACCTTCGGCAAGGGGCTGGTGCAGCGGCCGTTCCCCTTCCCCGACGGCTCGATGGTGCGCCTGACCGTATCGAAATACTTCACCCCCTCGGGGCGGTGCATACAGAAACCCTACACCCCCGGCGACGAGGATGACTACCGCCTCGACATGAAACACCGCTACGACGCGGGCGAGTTCATGTCGGCCGACTCGGTGAAACTCAACACCGACGAGATCTACTATACCCGCCGCAACCACAGGCCCGTCTACGGCGGTGGGGGCATCATGCCCGACAGGTTCGTGCCCATCGACACCACCATGTACTCACCATATTACCGCGACCTGCTGGCCAAAGGCATCATAAACCGCTACACGGGACTGTATGTCGAGGACAACCGCCGCGCCCTGAAAGAGCGCTACCCCTCGGCCGAGGCTTTCACCGACACGTTCGAGGTCACACCGGCCATGCTGGCCGACCTCGTGGCCATGGGCACCGCCGATTCGGTGAAGTATGACGAAACGCAGTATCAGCGCTCGCTGCCGCTGATGACGACCGTAATCAAGGGCCTCGTGGGTCGCGACCTCTACAACGACAACAGCTCGACCACATATTACCGCATCGTGAACCCGGCGCTCGACCCCGTCTACCGCGAGGCAGTGGCCATAATCCGCGACCCGGAACTTTACCAATCGCTGCTCACCGGCACCGCCGGACATGACTGACACTTATGGAATTTGATATAACCTGGCTCATTATCACACTCGTATCATTGGCTTTCTCGGCGCTCTTCTCGGGCATCGAGATAGCGTTCGTGACATCTGACCGCGTGCGCGTGGAACTCGACATACAGAAAGGGGGCATCGTAGGCCGCAGCCTGAGCATGTTCTACAAGAACCCCGAGTTTTTCATCTCCACCATCCTCGTGGGCAACAACGTTGTGCTGGTGATTTACGGTATGGGCGCCGCCAAGTTCATCGAGCCGTGGCTCATGAGCATGCTCTCCAGCCAATGGCTGGTGCTGATAGCGCAGACGCTGATCTCCACGGCCATCATCCTCATCACCGGCGAGTTCCTCCCCAAGACGGTGTTCCGCATCAACCCCAACCGGTCGATCTCGCTGGTGGCGCCCTTCACCGCGCTGATCTACATGCTGCTCTACCCGGTGTCGCTGTTCACCACCTGGCTGTCGAGGATGCTGATGCGCCTCTGCGGCATCCGCTCGTCAGAGGCCCGCATGGGACTCATTTCGCTCGGCGACCTGAACGAATACCTCGAACAGAGCATCGACGAGCAGACCGAAGAACATGCCGAGATCGAGAACGAGGTCAAGATATTCCACAACGCCCTTGATTTCAGCACCATCCACCTGCGCGACTGCATGGTGCCCCGAAACGAGATTGTGGCCGTGAACATCGACACCACCACCCGCGAAGAGCTCTCGCAGCTCTTCACCGAGTCGGGCCGCTCGAAAATCCTCGTGTTCCGCGACGACATCGACAACCCCGTGGGCTACATACACGTCAGCGAGCTTTTCACCCCCGACCGCGACTGGAAAGAGCAGATCAAGCCCGTGATCTTCGCCCCCGAGACCCTGCTGGCCAACAAGATGATGCGCCGCCTGCTGAGCGAGAAACGCTCGATCGCCGTGATTGTCGACGAGTTCGGCGGCACCTCGGGCATGGTGACCCTCGAGGATCTTGTGGAGGAGATTTTCGGCGACATCGAGGACGAACACGACTCGTCGGACCTGGTGGAGCGCGAAGTGGCCCCCGGCATCTGGGAATTCTCGGGCCGCATGGAGATAGAGCGCCTCAACGACACCTACCACCTCGACATCCCCGAGTCAGACGAATACCAGACCCTGGCCGGATACGTCCTGCAGGAAACAGGCACCATCCCCGACGCCGGCTCGGTCGTCGAGCTGGGCCCCCTGCGCCTCGAGATCATCGAGAAAAGCGCCTCTCGCCTCGAACTCATCCGCCTCTCGCTCAACCCCTCCCCCACCCCCGACTCCCGCGACTGACGCCCCGCCTCCATCACAGCTGCCCCCTCTTGCGTCATACTGCGTGGCGGCCAGTGTGTTAACGGGGGCACAGCAATGTTAAGCCTGTATAATTTAGAGGGCCGGATGCGGTTTTTACGTGGAAAATAGCTAACTTTGTGGCAAATTCCGGTCACTGGACCGGGATAGTCAGCTTATTGACTTACAATAATTCTACATACTTTTTCACAAGTCAACTTATGAGCAAGGAAAAAAAGTTTCTGACCTGTGACGGCAACCAGGCAGCCGCCCACATCTCGTATATGTTTACCGAGGTGGCCGCCATCTACCCCATCACCCCGTCCTCGACCATGGCCGAGTACGTCGATGACTGGGCTGCCGCAGGCCGCAAGAACATTTTCGGCGAGACCGTAATGGTCCAGGAAATGCAGTCAGAAGGCGGTGCCGCAGGTGCCGTCCACGGCTCACTGATGTCAGGCGCTCTGACAACCACCTACACTGCATCGCAGGGTCTGC
>CALJBF010000003.1 GCA_938027385.1 uncultured Porphyromonadaceae bacterium
GGGCGGCAACGTCCTCAGCCGAGCCATACTAATCACCCAAACCCTTTCCGGGGAGCAATCCCCCCAAAGAAAAGCAAAAAGCGTAAAGCTAAAGCAACCCCTCTGGCAGCCGCTCTGCGGCACAGACATGTAAGACTCGTGAGACGAGATTCAAGGGCGCGAGAAACAGAGCGCGTAAGTATTCCGATATGGCTCCTTTTTTAACCATATACTGCATCAGGCCGACCGGCGGGAGCGCCGGCCACCCCTCGGAAACCACAGGAACCGCAAGGTGAAAGCCGGCGAGATCACAAGGTGACGAAGGAGACAGCGAAAAGCCCGATGACAGCGAACAAGACTAAGGCGGCAATAGCACGGGGGTTCCACCTCTTCCCATTCCGAACAGAGAAGTTAAACCCCGCCGCGCCGATGGTACTGCGAAAGTGGGAGAGTAGGCAACCGCCCCCTTCCGAGGCCGGGATCAATCCACCGATTGACCCCGGCCTCTTCTTTTTGCCCCCAGGTTGCCCCCCGCTCCCTCTGTCTCCCCCAGGCCCCCCCTTCCATCTTCTTCCTTTCATTCTCCACTCCTCTGTCTTCAGCCTTACATCGCCTGCATTTCCACCACACTGCGCCAGGGGGGCCTGGTGGGAGGTAAAGTGGAGATGGTGACACACCGGGCTGAAGCCCGGAGCGGGGGACTGACCGGTTTGCGGGAATGGAATGGCGGTGATTACGGTATGTGTGATGAAGGGGTAGTGATAGGTTAAATTGAGCTGCGGGTTTGTTTTTTTGAGGGAAAGGGGGTAAATTTGTGTGGCGGCTGTTTGGCCGCAGGTATTTAGTGAATTGTATTTTTGTGGTAATATTTTGATAATTAAATTCTTTAATTGTGGTTTATTATGAGGAACCGGTCCTTAATGAAGATGTGGCATGTGATGATAAGAGCGCTCGTGGTTGCCGTGGCTATTAGTTTCGGGTGTGTGAATGGGTGGTCGGTGACATTAGCGGAGAGGCTTGGCGCCATTATTGGTGACAGGCAAGTGGGCGTGGCTGTGTTTTCGCCGCGTGGGGAGATTGTCGTGGCCGGTGATACCGCAGGTTATAGGATGGCTGATATGAGCCGCTTTTTTCAGGCGATGGAGGTGGCCGGCAGCCGTGATTTTGATGAGCTTGTGAACAGCAGGGTACGTATTGACCGCGACAGTCTGCGGCGTGATGTATGGAGCCCTCTGCGGGCTGCGATGGACAGTGCAAGTTGTGAGATTCCGCCTGTGGCTCTTATCGATTACAGTCTTATGATGAATGACAATAACGCAGCCCGAATTCTTACAGACAGATTTCTGAATGGTACGCCGGGGGTGAATGACCATACGGAGATGACTCCGCACGCGGCTGTCAGTCGCATGCATGATTTTTTTGTTGCAGACACAGTTGCATCGGATATTCTTGTGAAGGCCGTGATGGCGCGTGAATCGGCTTTCGGTCGGGAGAGGATTGTCGCCGGCATACCGTCGCAATCGGCGCGGGTATTCCACAAGACCGGAACCGCTCCGGCTGACAGCGAAGGGGTACGCGCGGTTGTCAGCGATCTGGCGATGGTAAGTTATCCTGTGGCAAACGGATACGGGCACTATGCAATCGGTGTTTTTGTGAGGAATCACAAGGGTGATCTCGCCGAGGCTGACAAGCTGATAGCCGATATCTCAGGTGCCGTGTGGTCTGACATAATAGTTGACGAGTCGCTGTCGGTCGGCCTCGACAGTGTATGGCGCGCGCCGAAATCCAGCCAGGTTCCGGCGCAGAACGATGATGAGAAATACACCTGGGGTGACTTCCTGATTGATACTGTGTTCACCATCGTAGACCATGCCCTCTGGGACTGACCGCCCCGGTAAGGTCTGCCGGATGACTGCGCGGGATATTGCCGCAGTGCCGGTTTTTCATTAACTTTGTGTTGGAAATGAAAAAAGCGATTATTGACCGGGAGACCGTACAGCGTATCATCGACACAGCCGACATCGTGGAGGTTGTGTCTGATTTCGTGAGCCTGCAGAGGCGTGGCGCCAACTATATAGGTCTGTGCCCGTTCCACAACGAGCGCACTCCGTCGTTCTCGGTGTCGAGAGCCAAGGGGATATGCAAATGTTTCAGTTGTGGCAAAGGGGGGAGTCCGGTCAATTTCATAATGGAGCATGAGCAGCTCGGTTACTGGGACGCCCTGCGCTATCTGGCGCGGAAATACCACATCGAGGTGCGCGAGCATGAGATGACCGATGAGGAGCGTGACGAGCACAACGCGCGCCAGGCCATGCTCGGCGCCAACGATTTCGCCATGCAGCATTTCGAGCGCAATCTGAAGGAGACGCCCGACGGCCGCGAGATCGGCCTGTCATATTTCCGTCAGCGCGGCATAAACGACTGGGCCATCGAGAGGTTCCATCTGGGTTACGCTCTTGAAATATCCGATGACCTTTACGAGGCGTCGCGCAAGGCCGGTTATCCCGAGAAGGTGATGATCGACACCGGTCTGTGCATGCGCAACGACCGCGGGCGCGTTTACGACCGTTTCCGCGGGCGCGTGATATATCCGGTCTTCACATTGTCGGGCCGTGTGGTGGCCTTCGGCGGCCGCACGCTGAAGACCGACAAGTCGATGGCCAAGTATGTCAACTCGCCCGAATCGCTGATATACTCGAAGAAAAACGAGCTTTACGGTCTTTATCAGGCCAAGGGCGCCATAGTAAAGCAGAACAAGTGCATCCTCGTCGAGGGATACATGGATGTAATCTCCATGCACCAGAGCGGCGTGGAGAATGTGGTGGCGTCGTCGGGCACATCGCTTACGCCGGGACAGATAAGGCTCATACACAGGTTCACGTCGAATGTAACTGTAATCTATGACTCCGATCCCGCCGGCATAAAGGCATCGTTGCGTGGCATCGACATGCTGTTGGCCGAGGGGCTCGACATAAAGGTCCTGCTCCTTCCTGATGGCGACGATCCCGACTCGTTCGCGCAGTCGCACACCTCGGAAGAGGTCGAGCGGTATATCGCCGAGCATGAGACTGATTTCATCCGGTTCAAGACCGACATCCTGCTGAAAGACTGCGCCACCGATCCCATCCGCCGGGCGGACGCCATCTCGAATATCGTGCAGTCGATAGCCACGATACCCAACGAGATAAAGCGCCAGGTCTATGTGAAGGAGTGCGCCATAAGTTTCGGAATTGACGAGGCGGTGCTGAACCGCCAGGTGGTCAGGGATATCGCATCGTTGCGCGAGAAACGTGCCCGCGAGGCACAGCGTGGCGCGGCCATGGATTCAATCGAGCACGGCCCCGGTGTAGTGCCGCAGACGCCTGCCGGTGAACCGGCCACTACGGAAACGCCTGATCAGCCGACACAGTCCGTTCCCGGCACCGCTATACCCGGTGCGTCACAGTCTCAGCAGCTGAAAAGCCGTTCGCGCGAGACGATACTTGCGCCGCAGGAGCGTGCCCTGCTCAGCATCGTGCTGAAATACGGCATGCTTGAGCTTGGCGAGGAGTTTTGCGAGGGTGACGGTTCGGGGCAGCGCATACGTGTCATTGACTTCGTGGCCGACGACCTTGCGGCCGACGACATGACCTTCACCAATGCCGCTTTCCAGCATATTTATGAGAAGGCCCTTGCGTTGCGCGACCGCAACTGGGATGAGGACTGGCAGGCGCACCAGCTCGTTGCAGCGCAGAACCGCGACGAGATGATAGCCGCCGGACGCCGCGAACTTGAGGCGCAGGCTAAGGATCTGGCCGAGATACACGCCGGCGAACAGCTACTGGCCCAGCGTGCCGAAGAGGCATACGCCGAAGACCTGCACCGTTTTGCCAGGAACTATCTTGAGCGGATGCTGTCATCTGATCCTGACGATGCCGTGCGCACCCTGGTGACCAACCTGATATTCGAACGCCATCAACTGAGCAAGATTTTCACTAAAAACAACTCAACTGTCGAGCGCGACGACAAGCGCCTCGATGAACTCGTGCCGCGCGCGTTGCTGGCACTAAAATATGACGCCGCGCGTTGCGAGACCGAGCAGATACGCCGCGAAATAGCCTCACTGCAGTCGCAGCCTGACTATGACATCGCCAGGGTGATGGAGCTGCTGCAGAAACAGGCCCGGTGGCAGCAATTCTGCAGTCAACTGGCCACACAGCTTGGCGAGCGTGTCTACGAACCCCTGCGCTGAAACGGGTGTCAGCGGCTCCAGTTCTTGAGGTAAATCAGAAACGCGCTTTTTCGGCGCCGATGGTCGTCGGAGCGCCGTGCCCGGCGAATACAGTGGTGCTGTCGGGCAGCGTGAACAGGCGCGTCATTATGCTACTGAAAAGTTTCTGCGACGAGCCGCCCGGGAGGTCGGTGCGCCCCACGCCGTTGTTGAACAGCACATCGCCCGTGAGCACGAAATCAGACTGCGGGGCGTAATATGCCAGCGAACCCTCGGAATGTCCCGGCAGATTCATTGCCACCAGTTCCTCGGCGCCCAGAGCGATACGCTCGTTGTCGGCAAGATAGCGGTCGATTTCCAGCGGTTTCAGCCGGTAGGGGAGGTGGAACATGCGTGCCTGCCCGTCAAGGTTGCGGGCAAGTTCGCCGTCGCCATTGTGCCCCAGTATCTCGGTGCCGTAGACCTCCTTGGCATGTGCGGCGCCGAACGTGTGGTCGAGGTGCGCGTGCGTAAGCAGGATATATTTTATTTTCAGGCGGTTGTCGGCTATGAATGAGTCGATGGCCTTCTCTTCTGACGGGTCGGCCATTCCGGGGTCGACAATTGCGGCCTCGCGCGAGGCGGTATCCCAGATCACGTATGTGTTCTCGTCGAAGATGTTGCAGACAAAGCGTTTGATTTCCATAATAATATATTCTACAATAAACCGCTGCCGTCAGTGTGGTCAGCAGGGCAGATAGATCAGTTTCTTGGTCTCGAAGAAAGGCTCGGCGAACCACTCCGAAAGCGGTTGCTCCAGCAGGTCGCGTGATGCCCCGGAGCGGCTCACCTCGTCAGTCAGGTCGCCCCCTTTCAGGCAGATGAGGCCATTGGGCAGTTTGTTGCGGTGGCGCGGGGAAATATTCCGGCGCGCCATAGGCGCCAGTTTCTCGAGGTCGGTTACGCCGCGGCTCACCACGTAGTCAAACTTGCGGTGGCACTCGCCGATGTCGCCGTGCTGGAAAGTCACGTTTTCGAGTCCGATGGCCGACGCTATCCCCGATGCAACCTTTATTTTCTTGCCCACGCGGTCTATGAGGTGAAACTTCACGTCGGGCCAGATTATGGCCAGCGGTATGCCAGGAAAGCCCCCGCCTGTGCCGAGATCAAGAATCTCGGTGCCGCTCACCGGCGAGAACAGTTTCGCGATGGCAAGCGAGTGCAGGATATGGTGCGGGTAGAGGTTGTCGATATCCTTGCGCGAGATCACGTTCACTTTCTCGTTCCAATCGCGGTAAAGCGGGCCGAGTTCGGCGAAACGGCGCATCTGCGTTTCCGTGAGCCCCGGGAAATAGCGGGTTATGATGTCGGTCTCAGTCATTCTTCGTCGGGTATTTCGGTGAGGTCACACATGTTGCGGTATTCCTCCCAGTCGGGATCCTCTTCGGCATGAAATTCCAGCGGAAGTGACGGCAGACCCTCAAGCGCCTGGTTGAATTTGCGCTGGAAGATGTGCAGACTCAATGTATAGAACACCCAGTCGCGTTTGCCGTCGCCGGTATATATGCCTGTCATCACGGCCACCGGGTCTTTCTTGAAGACCGCGTTAAGGCTGTCGGTGACCTGTTCCATGATCTTCGAGTCCTCGAAACCTGGCATGCCGTTTTTGTCGGCCTTGTAGGGCCATGTTACATCCACGCGGTATATGAACCGCGGATTTGTGCGGAACTTGTCGACGTCGCGCCGCCCCGTCACCATGATCAGGTTTTCGGGATTGTCGGCACTTTGTGTGGGGGTGGTCCAGAAGGCCGCGTTGTCGCTCATTTCAGAAAAGTCTTTTACATCTGGGAGTGAATTCCCGCTTTATGACGGGAACACATTTCATAAATAAATAGTTTCCCCCATCCTGATGAAAGTCGGGATGGGGGCAGACTTGGAAACTGTTTTGCGTGAAAACACTTTCTCAGGGTTTCAATAATGCCACGAGGGGATTATTTGCGGCCCAGCGAGTCAGAAACGGTGAGGCGTGCGCGGCCTTTGGCGCGACGACGGGCAAGCACTTTACGACCGTCGGCGGTAGCCATGCGTTCGCGGAAACCGTGTTTGTTGACTCTCTTACGGTTCGAGGGCTGGTATGTTCTTTTCATATCTTTGAGTTGTTTATTTTCTTGTACGCGACAAGTTTATAAGTCAAACGGTGATTATTCAGGGCGCAAAGTTAACCAAAAAATGTCAGACACGCAAATTTTGCGCCCCCGAAATCCACTTGTGCGCACAATTAATCGCGGAATTTATCGCGGAAACTCATGTGGCCGCAATGAATTGGCGTGTTGAAGAGTGGGGCTGTGGAACAGGTGACTGAGGCTGCTGAGCTGGTGAGAGGGAGGCCGGACTTAAGTCCGGCGCAGGAACAAACCCGGTGGCTGGAAATTTTGCAGCGCCTCTCATGCTGCCAGTTCTGGCACCCATTGCCCCCGGTTGCCTCCTTGCAGTCTGTTTTATTGGGTCAATGTAAATAACCAGTTGTTAAAATATGGAAAAAGAAAGCTAACTTTGCC
>CALJBF010000004.1 GCA_938027385.1 uncultured Porphyromonadaceae bacterium
TATTGGTGTCCGGTAAAATATTACGGAACCATAAACACGAAATATGAGCCACGTAGTGGCGGCAGAATCCAGGCCACTGCAAGCGCGCTGTAGGTGCGCGCAGCTGTGGTATTACTGATCCCCCACACATATTGAGCGCCTTTAGGTGCGATACAGTAACATGTTTCGCACCTAAAGGCGCTCTATGTGGAGATGACGTGATGTAGTTACCACAGCTGCGCGCACCTACAGCGCGCTTGCAGTGGCCTGGATTCTTGCGCCGCGATGCGGCTTGTGCTTCGCGATATCGGTAGCAATCAATGTCTTGAACGAGTTTACCGGACACCAATGAGAATAATCCATGCAGGATTATTGATGCAGGACGCCTATATATGGGCTGACAGAAACCAACAGCCATGAAAGGCATCGGCGGCATTGCCGTCAGATATGCCCGTCATGGCTGTTGGTTCTTATGGTTTGCGCCGCGCAAGCGGCTAAAAATCATGCTTTGGTTGTTTTGGTTCGCCTGACACCGGATTTGGTGGGGATTCCGGGCTCAGGGCCTGGGCTCCTTGAGCACCTTCATCGAGATGATGCGGATGTCGGCCTTGGGGCGGTCACGCTGGTCGGTCTCGGCTTTCTCTATTCTGTCGACTACATCCATCCCCTCGACCACCTGGCCGAATACAGTGTACTGGTTGTCGAGATGCGGCGCGCCACCTTCGGCGGTGTAGGCCCGGCGCTGTTCGGGTGTCAGTTTCGCCGGATTCTCTTTGGCTTTGGCCTCGGTCTGCGCAATCAGTTCCTCCTGCAGTTTCTGCAGACCGGCTGTGTCGCGCGAGCGGCGCATGGCCATTATGGTGTCGCGGTGCTCGCGGGTCAGCTCGTTGAAGATACCCTGCATCTGCTGGTTCTGGAGCTGTTTCTCCATGAGGTTCAGCGTCGAGTCATTGTAGGTTTTGCCGGTGACGATATAGAACTGCGAACCTGACGAGCGGCGCTCGGGGTTCACCTGGTCACCCTGGCGGGCGGCGGCAAGCGCGCCTTTGCGGTGGAAGTGCGCGGGGTAGCGGATCTCGGCCTCAAGGGTATAGTCGGGGCCTCCGGCGCCGAGGGCTTTCCCGGCGGGGGCGTTCTTCGAGTCAGGGTCGCCGGTCTGCACCATGAACTCGTTGATCACGCGGTGGAAAAGCACACCGTCATAATACCCTTCGCGGGCGAGTTTCAAGAAGTTGTCGCGGTGGGCCGGGGTGTCGCCGAAAAGGCGCACCTTTATGTCGCCCTCTGAGGTCTTGATCTCTACCAGGGCGTCTGATGCGGGTATTGACTGTTCGGTCTGTGTCGCTTTCATGCGTTTTTTCTTGTGATGGCGTATTGCGGCCGCGGCGCCGAACACTATGGCGCAGGCCAGCACGGTGCCGATAATTTTTCTGATGTTCATGTGGGGTTGTGGTCAGATGGCATGGTTGCCGTAGAGACGCTTGTATATGCGGCGGAAATTGTCGTCGGCGGCCGAAAGCTCGTCGGCGCGCTCGCGGTAGTCGTGGCCGTACATCGCCTCAAGGAGCGAGCCGATGTAGCGGTGCTCGCGGTCTTTGTCGATGGCGGCGGCCACCAGGGCGTTTATCGGCGCGGCATACGTCACGGGGTCGGTGGCGTAGAGGTAGCGCGCGGCACTGACCACGAACTGTCCGGTGAGGTCTACGGCCGTCATGTTGTCGACGAGCTGCGCCATCTCGTCATTGTCGAGCAGATTGATATGGTTGGCTATGTATTCGTAGGTGACGAGTCCGTCAGGATCTTCGCCGAGCCTTTTCATTGTATCCTGGTCAAGCATAAGCTTTGTGGTGAAATGCCGTCAGCAAGTATGGCGGCACGGGGTTTATTAATGGCGGTGTGCCGGGGGGCACACCGCCGTTTATGCGGGGGATGGGGTATCAGGCTTTTTTGGCGAGTTTCTCGTCAATGAGCTTTACTTTTGCGAGAGTGGCGTCGAGGTCATCTTTGATGCGCTGTATGCGGCGCTCCATCTCGCGCACCATCGAGTCGCCAGACTTCGATTTCGAACTGAGGAACCCGAGGTTGTTCTCGTAGGTCTTGAGCTCGTTGCGCTTGATGTCGCACTGGCGCAGGATACGTTCGCGCTCGCGGTAGAGCTGCTGCTGGTCAGAGCCCATCTCCTTGAGCACATCCTCGAAACGCGAGCGGTTGCGTTCGGCACGCTGACCGCCGAGCGAGTTGTAGAGGGCGTCGCAGACGGCGCGGTACTCGTCATAGATGCGGTCTTTCTCGCGGAAGGGCA
>CALJBF010000005.1 GCA_938027385.1 uncultured Porphyromonadaceae bacterium
CGGTCGAGAGTTTCCTGTTTGTCGTAATTCTGCACGGTAGTCAGTTGAAAAATCAGTCTGCAAAGTTACACATTTCCGCGCGTTTACAGCCAAATATCCCCCGCTTTTTTTGCACCCCGCGCGCA
This sequence comes from uncultured Porphyromonadaceae bacterium, assembly GCA_938027385.1. Classification (GTDB taxonomy): domain Bacteria; phylum Bacteroidota; class Bacteroidia; order Bacteroidales; family Muribaculaceae; genus UBA7173. The sequence continues at coordinate 126 of CALJBF010000005.1, forward strand.
CTGCCGCTCCCACCCCCGCTTTAAAGGGCTTTAAAGGGCTTTTAAGGGTCTTTAGGGTCTTTAGAGTCTTTAGGGTCTTTAGGGAGAAAGGGGTAGGCCGGATGGTGGCCCTAAGGTCTCTAAAGCCCCTAAAGACCTTAAAGACCCTATGCTTTTGCAAAGATAATGATAAATTTTGTAAAACCGTGTGAAGGTGAGCATGATTGCGGCAATGGGGCCGGGGCTTGTTGGCGCGGTTTTGCGGGGGTGCGAAATTTGTTGTAATTTTACCTGTGAATTGCAGAAAGAAGATGGAAACTCCACGCCAATATGTGATACTGGTGGCCGCAGGGTCGGCCACACGGTTCGGGGGGCCGATGCCCAAACAGTTCATGCCGCTTGACGGTGTGCCGGTTGCCGCGATGGCGGCGCAGGCTTTTGCCGAGGCTTTGCCCGGGTGTGCGTTTGTGGTGGCTCTGCCGCAGGCCGATACCGCCCGCTGGCAGGCACTCCTTGAGCCGCACATGCCGGCGCACACAGTGACATACGTGCCCGGGGGTGCCACGCGCTGGGAGTCGGTGAAACGTGCCGTGGAGGCCATTGCCGCCGACGCCATGCCGCATGCGGCGGTGCTGGTGCATGATGCCGCCCGTCCGCTTGTGCCCCGCGAGGTCATTGAGCGTGTGGTGCGCGCCGTGGTCAATACCGACGGTGTGGTGCCCGTGGTGCCGGTGACCGACTCGCTGAGGCGCCTCGACGACAATGCCCCCTGCGGCTCTGAACCGGTAGACCGCGCGCTGTTCCGCGCCGTGCAGACCCCCCAGGGCGCCACGCTGTGGCGTTTCCGAGAGGCGTACGCCATACCCTACGATGAGTCGTTTACCGACGATGCCTCGGTGCTTGCCGCCGCCGGTTTCGTGAACATCGTTACCGTCGAGGGTTCGCCCTACAATATAAAGATCACAAATCCGCTCGACCTTGACGTGGCGCGGGCGATAATGACGCACACATCGCGCTGACCGCCGTGAACAACACCCCCGTCACATACCTCAAGGGAGTAGGGCCGGCAAGGGCCAAACTGCTGGCAGCCGAGCTTGACATCCACACCGTGGGAGACCTCCTGCGCCATTATCCGTCGCATTACGTCGACCGCTCCACGACCTGGCCGATCGCCTCATTTGCGGGCGACATGCCGGCAGTGCAGGTGCGCGGCCGTTTCGTGAACTTCACGGTTCACGGCGAGGGCGCGCGCATGCGTCTTGTGGGCCTGTTTACCGACGGCACTGCCACGATGGAGGTGGTATGGTTCCGCAAGATCAAGACTTTGCGCGAGGCCTATACCCCCGGCAAGGAGTACATCCTCTTCGGCAAGCCGCAGGTCTTCGGTCACTCGTGGTCGATGGCGCACCCAGAGGTCGACGCCGTGACGGCCCCGAAACCGGGCGAGGAGCCCAAGGGTGACAGCCAGGGGCTGCGCGGGGTGTATCCGCTCACCGAGAAACTGCGCAACGCCTCTATATCGTCGCGGTCGTTCCATCAGTGGACACAGACCGCCCTAAGACAGTGGGGGCCGCGCATCGCCGATACCCTGCCGCCATACCTGCGCGAGAAATACCGCCTGGTCACCCTGGCCGAGGCGCTTGCCGCCGTGCACAATCCCCCCGACAACGCCGCGCTGCAGCGCGGGCGCGACCGCCTGAAGTTCGAGGAGCTTTTCTACCTTCAGCTCAACATACAGCGCTACTCGCTGGCGCGCCGTGCCGAGGTCGCGGGCACCCGCATGCCGCGGGTGGGGCAGATGTTCAACGGGTTCTATTCGCAGACGCTGCCGTTCCCGCTCACCGGAGCCCAGAAACGTGTAATGCACGAGATCAGGGCCGACCTGGTGTCGGGCCGTCAGATGAACCGCCTGCTGCAGGGTGATGTCGGTTCCGGCAAGACGGTGGTGGCGCTGATGACGATGCTCATAGCCGTCGACAACGGTTACCAGGCGTGCATAATGGCGCCTACCGAGATTCTCGCGCGCCAGCACTACGAGTCGTTGCGCTCGCTTGCCGCACCGGTGGGTGTGAACATCCGTTGCCTGACCGGCTCGACACCCGCGGCCGAGCGCCGCGAGATCGACCGCCAGCTCCTCGACGGGTCGCTGCACATACTTGTGGGCACTCACGCCGTGATCGAGGACCGCGTGACATTCCGCAACCTCGGCCTGGTGGTGATTGACGAACAGCACCGTTTCGGGGTGCTCCAGCGTGCGCGCCTCTGGGGCAAGGCCAAGACACCGCCGCACATACTGGTGATGACCGCCACGCCGATTCCGCGCACACTGGCCATGACGGTCTACGGTGACCTTGACGTGTCGGTAATCAACGAGCTGCCCCCCGGCCGCAAGCCGATTACAACCCTGCTGCGCACCGCCGACCGCCGCATGGAGGTGTTGCGCCACGCCGGACGCGAGATAGCCCGCGGACGGCAGGCGTATATCGTCTACCCGCTGATTGACGACAACCCGAAGATGGCGCTGCAGAGTCTCAGCG
>CALJBF010000006.1 GCA_938027385.1 uncultured Porphyromonadaceae bacterium
GGAGCAGGTTGACGCCTACAATGCCAAGGCCCAGGAGGCCGGACGTCCCTACTACTGGCAGCAGAATACCGGTGTCGGCGACATTATCTTCGATGACATGGGTCAAGGCTATGTCGACGAGAACTGCAAGGACTACATCGGCAATCCCTGGCCGAAGATGACATACGGTATCAACCTGGCCGCACAGTGGCGCGGTTTCGACCTCTCGGCCGTATTCCAGGGCGCAGCAGGTTTTGACATCTACAACGCGGTCAAAGGCTATACCCAGACGTTCGCTACCGACGGCAACACTACAATGGACATCTACAAAAACTCGTTCTTCGGCGACAACGGCCTCACCGACCAGCCCCGCTGCGGTATGATAAACGACTCAGGCGCATGGGTAGGCGATCCCTCGAAGAACTACGGCACCATCAGCTCGTTCTGGGTAGAGAAGGGCGATTACCTCAAGTGCAAGAATCTTGTAGTGGGCTATACAATTCCCCAGCGTCTCACCAAGAAAGCGTATATCAACAAAGTCCGCGTGTATTTCACGGCATCGAATCTGTTCACCATCACGAAATACTCGGGAATCGATCCTGAAATCGGCGGTACCTCGACCCAGGCCTCGAACCTGGCGGGCACATCGATGACTGCACGTGGCGTTGATACCTACAACCGCTACATCCCCTCGCGGCTCTATTCTTTCGGCCTCGACATCACATTCTAACCACCATTCTCAGAATCCATGAAAAGTTTCTTAAAATATATGGCGGCTGCCGCTCTCGCCGCAGGGGTGATGGTCACCCCCGCCTGCTCGGACTTCCTCGACGTGGAGGATGAGTCTTCGGTGAGCGACGCCAATTTCCCCACGAACCTCCACCACGTCGATCTGCTCCTTAACTCGGCGTATGCCGGCAGCCATGGTCTCGGTCTCTACGCCCAGCTCTACTATCCTCAGATAATGTATCTGCTCGACCATACGCATGATACATTCGGCAACTACGACGGACGCTCGCAGTTCCTGTCGTGGAACGCCCAGACCTCAAACGAGAAACTCGAGAAACTCTACGCCGATATAATGTGCTGGATACAGTATGCCAACCAGGCCAATGACGCCTGCGAGGCCTACCGTCCGAAAGCCGCCGCCAACGAAGTGGCCGAACTCGACTACAAGCAGGGACAGGCACTGTTCAACCGTGCCTTGGCCTACTGGCACGCGCAGCTGTTCTTCGAGCTTGAGTCTAAGGAAGATGGCCTCGGTTTCCCGATCATCAGAAAGGCTCCATCGACCATCGACGAGATGTCTCCTGCCCGCGCTACCGTGAAAGATACGTGGGATTTCGTCATCGAGACTCTCGAACAGGCTTCCACGCTCCTTCAGGGTCACAATACCGACAAGACGCGTGCAACTTACTGGGCTGCCCGCGGTCTGCTGGCCAAAGCCCTGATGCAGGCACGCCGCACCCAGGACGCCGTGCCGGTGCTTGAGGATATCATCAAGAACTCGGGCGCGAAACTGCTTGACTACAACACCTATGCCGCAAGTTTCTATGCCGACGAACTCCACGAGTTCAATGCCGAGACTTTCTATGAAATCGACATGAGCCGCAACAAGAAACAGGATGGCCCCTGGGCCGGTTTCACCTCGGGGTCGGGCATGCAGATGGTCATGGCTCCCTGGGTGGTCGATCTCTCGGGCTGGACAACCTTCGTGCGCAAGAACAACGGCCAGTGGGTCGGTCCCACCGAGCCCGGTGTCGAGGCCAATACCTGCACCAATGGCGGCTGGGGAAACAACTATGTCAACGACTACTCTGTGAAACGTTTCGGCTGGCCCCTTGAGAATTGCTGCCGCGTTCGTAACGAGAACTTCGACTACAAGGCCGCAGGCCGTTTCGCCACTATCGACAATTATCCCTGGGTTCTTCCCGAAGATTTCCGCAAACGCTCGCAGCAGGTGCGTGACAACAAGGAATGCGACCCGCGCCTGTTCATCTCGGCCGCACAGCCCTATTTCGACACGATGAAGAACCACACCGGCGCCGACACATGGTATGACATGTCGTTCACCGAGGCTTCGTCGCTCGGCACGTCGAAACATCTGTATTTCGCTCCCAAAAAGTTCACCAACCGCGACGGTCTTGAGTCGGGTCTCAACTTCTCGTCAGGAGCCAACTTCCCGATCATACGTCTGGCCGACATATATCTGCTCTATGCCGAGGCTATCGCTTCGACAAATCCCCAGTCGGCTCTCGAATATGTGAACAAGGTGCACCGCCGTGCCTATGGATGCGATCCCGAGCAACCTACCGCTTATGACTACAAGAGCCTCACCGATGAGACAATGGCCGCCAAAGGCAATGCCGCCGATATTCTGGGCCATGATGTGATCAAGTACGAGCGCTGGGCCGAACTCTTCGCCGAAGGGCAGTGGTGGTACGACGTGCGCCGCTATGAGATTCTTCCCAATGAGGTCAAGGTATATCCTGTCTCGACTTACGGGAATGCAGAGTACCTTGGCGAGCGCTGTTACGCCCAGCCTATCCCTCTGACAGAGATCGAACGCTATAACGGCGGTCTCAAGCAGAATTACAACTATTGATACATCTTCCCGATGGTGCCCCGCCATGTGGCGTGGCACCGCCTGGGAAACGTATAACAACTAAAATATAACCCGTGAAAAAATTAGCAATTCTGTCGATCTCTGCCGTCGCGGCCGCCGGTCTGGGCGCGTTCCTCCACAGCTGTATCGGCGCCTCGGCCGGAAATCTGGCCGAGACCTCGCCTGACGGCAGAATCAGCCTCAATGTCGGTGTCACGCCCCAGGGGCGCGTGTTCTACACGCTCGCCACACCCGAGCGCACTGTGCTCGACACCTCGTATGTGGCCATAGAGATGCGCGAAGGTGCGATCGGCCACAAGTCGAAGGTAAAGAATGTGTCGCATTCGTCGTTTGACGAGACCTGGACACAGGTGCAGGGCGAAGAGGCCCGGGTGCGCAACAACTACAACGAGATACGTGTCGACCTCACCGAAGAGGGCTCGGCCGTAAAGGAATACTCGCTCGTATTCCGCGTCTTCGACGACGGTGTGGGTTTCCGCTACGAGGTTCCGGCTCAGGAAGGGGTTGACTCGCTCACCATCATGGACGAGCACACCCAGTTCAACATGGCCGAGGATGCCGTGGCGTGGTCAATTCCCTGGGATCATGAATATTACGAGCATCTCTACGAGCCTTCGCCCGTAAGCAAGATCGACACTGTCTGCACCCCGGTCACCATCAAGGTCACCGACGACCTCTATCTGGCCATCCACGAGGCCGACCTGCAGGACTATGCCTCGCTGAACCTCGTGGCCGACAGCTCGTCGACAACGCTCCACAGCTATCTTACACCATGGTCGACCGGCGAGAAGGTGTTCAAGAAAGCTCCGTTCAACACCCCCTGGCGCACGGTAATCGTGGCCAAGTCGCCCGGCGATCTGGCTCTGTCGCGCCTGATGCTCAACCTCAACGAACCCTGCAAGATCGAAGATACCTCGTGGATCGAGCCTGGCCGCTATGTGGGCATCTGGTGGGGAATGCACATGAAGGACTTCACCTGGTGCTCGGGCCCCAAACACGGCGCCACCACCGAGAACGCCAAACGCTACATCGACTTCGCCGCCGAGCATGGTTACTCGGGCGTGCTGGTCGAGGGGTGGAACCAGGGCTGGGACGGCGACTGGACCAAGAACGGCGACATCATCTCGTTCACCGAGCCGTATCCCGACTTCGACCTTGAAGAGGTGTGCCGCTATGCCCGCGAGAAGGGCACCCGCCTTATCGGCCACAACGAGACCGCCGGCGGCGTGCGCAATTACGAGGCGCAGATGGATTCGGCCTTCGCCCTCTATCACCGTCTGGGCATAAACACCGTAAAGACCGGCTACGTCAACCTGCTGCTCGACGGCAAGGAGCTGCATGGCTCGCAGTATGGCGTGCGCCACTACCGAAAGGTGGTCGAAACGGCTGCGAAACACCACATCATGATCGTGAACCACGAGGGCGTGATGCCCACAGGCTGGCGCCGCACATATCCCAACCTGCTCAGCCATGAGGATATGCGCGGACAGGAGTACGACGCATGGTCGCCCGACGGTGGCAACCCGCCCGAACATACCTGCACATTGCCATTCACACGCGGCCTTGCAGGCCCGATGGACTTTACTCCCGGCACTTTCAACTACGACAACCCCGGCCTGCCCACCACCCACCCGCAGACCACGATTGCCAAGCAACTTGCCCTGGCGGTGGTGCTCTACACCCCCAGCGTGATGTCGTCAGACAAGGTGGAGAATTATGTCGGACGCCCCGAGTTCGAGTTCCTGAAACGCTGTCCCTGCAATTGGGAGAAGACCCTCTACCCCGAGGCCAGCATCGGCGAGTATGTGACCGTGGCGCGCAAGAACCGCGGCGGCGACGACTGGTACATCGGCTCGATCACCAACGCCAGGCCCCACAATGTGGAGGTGAAACTCGATTTCCTCGACCCTGACAAGAAATATGTGGCCCGCATCTTCGCCGACGGCGAGAAGGCCGACTACCGCACGAACCCTTATCCCGTCGACATCCACGATGTTGAGGTCAAGGCCGGCGACACGCTGCCCCTCCACCTTGCTCCCGGCGGCGGTTCGGCAGTGATACTCACCTACAGGTAACACTCTGCGAGGGTCAGTGACAATTCACCGGCGGCGCGCCCGTCGGGCGTGCCGCCGGCAAAGATATCAGATTTTGAAGTTAGTTTTTTTGTGTGTATAATTGTCAAAACAACCGGAATTGAATTACCGGAATTGAACACGTTATAAAGGTAAAGTTAGGTTTTGTGTTCATAACATACATAATGTGTATTGAACTGAAAAAGCCCTGCGGCGCGATGCCGCGGGGCTTTTTTGCAAGGGGGGAGAGATGGGAATGATGGGAGTAATGGGAGTGATGGGAATAATGGGAGTAATGGGTGTGATGGGGGGCGGCCGCCGGGGCTTTCTGTTCTGTTATCGGCCGAGCTCGGCCGATAACCCGACCGCGGCGCCTCTGATAACTGCCCCGGCGACTGGGGGCCGCTAACCGGCCACCTATAACCCGCGCCGGCAACTGGCGGGCGCCACCGGCCACCGCACCCGCAGGCCCCCGTCAATAGATCACACGCAGCTCTTCGCGGCGTTTTTTTGCGAAGGCGGTCTGCTCGCGTTTCAGCTTTATGGGCACTGTGGATGATTCCTGGCGCACATAGACCGTGCCGTCTGACATCACCGCCATGCCGGGGAAGGGCCGTACGGTCACGCGGGCTATGCGCTTGTCGGCGATGTCGTCGTACTGCAGGGTCACCAGGTCGGGGTAGATGGTCACGCCATCCTGCGTTACGCCCAGCCAGGTGCGTATCCAGTGCGTGAAGGCCAGCGAGAACTTGTCTTCGATGTCGAGGGGGTCGTAGTCCGAGAATCCCGAGTTGAGGTACACGAAGTCGTCGTGCAGCCCCACGGGCACGCCGAGGTTGTTCACGCCGAGATAGAGCGTGCCGCCGTCGCGCGAGTTGAGCATGCCGCAGATCACCTCCATGATCTCGCGTGCCTGGCGTTTCTCGTCGGGGCGCATCTTGTTGTCGGCCGGGAATATGAGCGACTGCTTGAACTCGTGTGTCTGGTCTTCGCGCACGTTGAGCTGCGTTATGTCCACGTCCGACGGTTTGGGCAGCGACAGCAGGTCGTATATGCCGGCCATCACCAGTGCGCGCGGCTGTGTCATCTTCAGGCCGCGGAGCATGTTGTAGCTCAGCACCAGGCGCGCCAGTTTGGCCGTTATGGTATTTTCGAGGTCGCCGCTGTCGGTCATGGCTGTGGCGATGTCCAGAAGCCCCTCGGCGGGCTGCAGCTGGTCAAGGCGCCCGAGCAGGTTTATTACAGTCAGCCTGAGCTCAAGGTCGCCGTCATCGTCGGCAAACTGCCGGCACCGGCGGTCGAGCTGTTCCACCGTCGGGGAATCTATACGGCCGTCGGCGGCGAACTTGGCGAGTGCCTCGATGAGGTCGGTCTTGGCCTCGATGAACGATGCGCGGTAGAGGTCGCCCCCCGTGGCGGCAATCAGATGTGACATCTGCAGTAGCCAGTATGAGCGCGGCAGGTCATTGTCGCCGTCGGCAGCCACCATTATGTTGAGCAGCTGCGATATGTAGCTCAGCGCTCCGGGGCGCAGGTATATGCGGTCGGTGTCGTCGTTGTCGAGCAGGGTCAGGTTGTCGTCATGTTCCTCGTCGGCAGGGGTTTCGTCGGCAGGGCGTTGCCACGTTTTCCCCCCGGCATACTCCTCAAGAATGTATTGCAGGCAGTTCTCGACATAGCGGTAGTTGTCATCGCGGTGACGCGACTCGTCGACCGACTCTATGCGGCCGTTTATGAACAGGCCGTCGGTCTGGGCGTAGTATGACACTTTCGTGACGGTAAGGTAGACGGCATCGTTCTTGTGAATCTTCAGGTCGTCGTACCGGCCGTCTTTGTTGAATATCATCACCGGATAGCCGTAATTGCTCACCGCCCAGATGCGGTCTTCGCTGACCTCGGTGATTACGGCGGGAATCTCCTCGCCCGAGTCGCGGTCTTCACGCGCCAGCGAACCCGAGAAGGCCGTCATGGCGCTGCGCATCGAGAAGGTGCAGTTCCCCTCGCCGTCGGTATCCACCACCTTGGCGCGCAGCAGCAGCGGCTCGCCATCTTTCTCGAATGTGGTGGTGAACGCCTTCACCGGGTAGGCCACGATGTCGCGCGTGGTGATGGTGCCGCGGCCGGTGTGGAAGTCGTCGGTAATCTCGCAGTGGAACATGTGCAGGGTCTCCGGATCCTGGCGCACGATGCGTATCATCACTTCGTCGCCGGCCTCGGGGAATGCCTTCACGTTCTTCGGGCGCGAGGCAGTCGAGGCCGGGACGCCCGGGTACTTCTCTGGGTCGAAGAGCATGCGCTCGGCCTCTGTCCACATGGGGTGCTGGCGCCCGGGGGTGTCGCTTACGCCGGGTTTCTCGGTGAGGCGTCCGTTGAGCTGTATGCTGAAGGGGCAATCCTTTATCACCGGGTAGCTGACAGCGGTTTTCGTGGTGTTCGAGATCACTGCCGGCATAAGGCTCAGCCCCTTGGGTCCCACGATCATCGTGGCCTTGTCGCTTTCATAGACGGCAATCTCCTTCACGTCGGTGCTCGGTGTGGCCGGGCCGGTCATCAGCTTGTTGTAGCAGAGGAAGTTTATGTCGTCAAGGTCGCGCCACGAAAATTCCAGCGGACGGTCAAACCGCTCGGCATAACATTCCAGGGCCTTGCGCGGCAGTGACGACGCCGGCTGGCGCAGGAGCAGTATCGCGCAGGTATAGAGCAGCCCGCGGTGGGCGTTCCACTCGGCGTTGTCGGTGTCGCGTGTCAGCAGAAGCTCGATGGCCAGCGCCATGATGAGGTCGCGCGTGCCCTGGCGGTTACGCGGGTCGAGGAACTTGCGCTCGTTGCTGATGTATATCGAGAGCATGGTGCTCAGCCCCTTCTTGAACAGATGCATGAACCCCTCGTCGTCGTGACGCGAGCGTATGATCGAGAAAATCTCGCCGATGTAGGTGTGGGCGTAGCTGTTGCGCAGGGTGAAGATGGCCATGAGGAGGCGCATCTTGCGCTCGGGCTCGTAGAGCCATCCCGAGTTGCGCAGTGTAGCGAGCGTGTCTTTCACCATGCGCTCGTCGGCGTTGTCGGCAATGAGCGCGCATGCCCGCTGGTAGTCCTCGAAACCGCGCACCAGGTCAGAGAGGGCGCGGCGGCATCCGTAACGTTCCTCTACCGGGAAGTGTGTGATGTAGTCGGTGCTCTCGATCAAGGCCACCGTGAGGTCAATGAGCCTCTGCAGCCAGGGGGCGCGCCGCTCAGGCGCCTTCGCCAGCCACTGAGGTATGTTCTTGGCGATTATCTGCATGGCGGTGATGGGCCAGTGCGAGTCGCCGTTGGCAAACATGCTTGCGGCCTCGGCCAGTGTGGCCACGTCAGAGAGGTCGCTTTTCACCTTCAGGCGGCGGAACGGGGCCGCCTGCGGCAGGGCCATCACATTCTCGAACGAGAATGCCCGGCGCTGTGGCGCCGGAATGGCTACCGGCTCGAGTTTCAGCCAGCCCCCCTCGGTAGAGAGCACGCGGCACTGCACGCGCTCGAAACGCTTGAAACGGTGCTTGCCCAGATCGATGGGGAAAAACGTGAGGCCGTTTATGTCGTCGCGCAGCGAATATGTGCCGCTGCCCGAGTCGAACCGCATCACTCGGAACCGGTACTCCTGTCCCACGGCATAAAGCTCGGGCACGTAAGTATTCTGTTCCTGCTCGAAACGGTCGCCTCCACGGTAAGTACAGATAATCTTTTCAGGAATATTGTTTGCCTGGAATTCAAATGGCTTTATCCTGAACGGTGTCGCCGAGGCCGGATTCGGAATAATAAAGCTTACGCGGCCATATTCTTTACTGACGTCAAATTCAGAGCGTTTGAACTCATACTTTTTTCCGATTTCATAAGTCATGGTGATGAATAGAACAGGTTGATAATATTTTGATTCAATAAATTGTTTTCTTTTTGCAAAGATACATAAAAAAGTGATGTATAGCAAAATGTATGTGACGGGCGCCGCTGTGGCAGAATGAAAGCCCCCGGAAAGCCTGCGTCGGCTTTCCGGGGGCGGGTAGTGTTTTATGAACGGAATTAGAGGCGGTTTAAATTAAAAAAGCCTCTTATAAAGAGAGTTTCACGGTTGAGCCGTTGGCCTGCACGATATACAGACCGTTGCCGGGGAGGGTGGCTGAGCCTTCGCCCGAGGCCACGAGGCGCCCGGTGACGTCGTAGACACTGATGGCACCCTCGGCTGTGACGGTGAGGCCGCTGACACTTACGCCCGGTGAGGCCGTGACGGTGTTGAGTGCGCTGCTGCCGATGGCCCGGATGCGGCTGAAACCGCTCCAGCCTGCGGCACTGCTGTAGGCCGGTATGTCAGCCTCGTTCACGAACAGTACCGCAGACGCCAGCAGGCTGTTGTCAAAAGCCATGGTGCCGGTGGCGGGGGGGACTGTGGCGCGTGAGGTCAACGATGTGAGCTGTGCAGAACCGGCCAGGGCATACTCGCCTACCGATGTAAGGGTGCCGGGGAGGTCGACACTTTTCAGGCGGCAGCCCGACATTGAGAGTGCTGCCAGGTGCTGTGTGCCCTCAGGGACGGTGTATGCCTCATCGGCGCGCCCAATAGGATACTGCATCAGCGTGGTGGCGTCCTTGTCGAAGAGCACGCCGTCGACGGCGCTCATTACCGTATTGTCTTCGGCTATCTCGAAATCCTGCAGCGCGGTACATTCGCAGAACGTGCCGCCGGTCACCGTGCTCACATTCGGGCCGATGGTGATTTTCTTCAGGTAGAGGCTCGGAGTAAAGGCATAATCGGTGATTTCCTGGATATCGTCGGGTACGGTAAACTCATCGGCCGGTCTTGATGCCGGGTACTGCACGAGCACCGCCTGATCCTGGAATCGCAGATACAGTATGCCGTCTTCCGACATATAGAACGGGTTCTCCTCATCCACAGCAATCTCCTGCAGACCGCGGCATTCCTGAAATACAGAGTATCCCAGTGAGGTAAGCGATTTCGGCAGGGTTATCGAGGTCATGTCTTCGCAGAACTCGAAGGCGTAGTCGCCGATGCGTGTCAGTGTCTGGGGGAGGTTCACCGATGTCATGGCATAGCAGTGGCTGAATGCCTGGTCGCCGATGGCGGTTATCCCCTCGGGGAGTGTCACCGATGTGATGCCCTGGCAGTTGAAGAAGGCGTATGAGTCAATCTGCTTTACCTTCAGGGTCTCCATGCGGAATGTGACCTCGGCGGGGATTGTAATCTTACCCGAATATGAGGGCTCGGTCAGGGTGGCCCATGTCACCACGGCGCCCTTGCGGTCGCCGGTGTAATTATAGTAAATGCCGCCGACCGAGAAGTCGTAGGCCTGTATTGCCGGCGCACAGGCTGCCAGCCCGAGCATGATCAATCCGGTCTTTTTTAGCACGGATGCTTTCATCAGTCTTGAGTAACTAAGATTGTTTTCAGCCTCAAATGTTTCCGGGAGGAAAATCACATGAGAATTTTCCTCCCGGATAAAGATAATTCAGAGGCTGATAGTCAGTAACAGTTTATTTTACCACTTTGAACGATGCGGTGCCGTCAACCACTACCACATACGCGCCTTTGGCGAGGCCGCGTGCGTTGATGGCGGTGGTGCCGTCGAGAGCGGCGGTGGCCACGAGGCGGCCTGCCACGTCATATACGCTGGCCGATTTGCGGCCACCGCTGACGATGATGTCGTCGCCGGCTACTTTCACGGTCACGTTGCTTTCGGCGAGAGTGTCGCCAAGACCGGCTGCCTGTCGGGTCGGGATGGTCACATACGAACCCGGCGATGCCAGAATCAGGTCACATTCGCGTGCGTCGCCGGTATTGGCGTCGGCGGTGAGGGTGACGGTGTATGTGTCGGTGTTCTCGTCATGAGTGGCGGTGAAATGCGCCCAGTCGGCAGGGGTGATGCCGTCCTCGGTGAGTACCCATTTGTCGGGGGTCTGTGTGGCTTTCACGGTGAACTCCTTTGAGCCACCTTCGGCCGAGATCTCGAATATGTCGCTGTCAAGGCGCTCCATGGTCGAGTAGGTCACGCCCATACCCATGCACAGACCGCCGAAGTGGCCGTCGTTCAGGGGGAAGGTGCCGAGGTTCTTGAACTCGTCGTAATACCCGTCTTCGGCGTCGTTGTCATAATGGATCCAGTAAACCAGGTTGTTGCCGTATTTCTCGGGATGGGTGGTTTTCACGTAGGGGAACGACACGTGTCCTCCGGTGCGGCAGCCCATCATGAGAATCATGATGGACTGGTCGGCGTTGACGGGGGTGGGGAACTGGAAACGGAGGCTGGTGAGCAGACCTGTAGGAGCGGGAATGTCACTGCCCCAGAGCACGGTCTGGCCAATCTTGGTTTCGGGCTGGCCGGTCTCTTCGTTGAGGGCGAATACCATAATCTCGATGCCGTCGGTTGCGGGAACTGCCTCGTCAACGCGGGCCACCAGGTCGATGTAGTCGAACCCGTAGGGAACTGCGGGCTTGGGATATACGCTGCAGTATCCGTATACATCAAGCGAGCCGTCCATGTAGCCCTGGATTTTTTCCCATGCCAGGTCGATGTCGGGGTTGAGGCTGATGTATTCCGGGGACACTACGATGCGTCCGTCGAAGACGTCGGTGAGGCCGGCGGCGAACTGGCCGGTATAGACGCCCTGGTCGTCAGAACCCGAGAGGATGCCGCCGATCTGCATTTCCGGGAAGTTGGTATGGTAGGGGTCAGACTCGCGGCTCTCGAAGAAACCCTGGAGTTCCGGGGTCATGCATACGGTGTTGAACTCGTAGGCGGGTGTCACCAGATTCTTGACGTCTGAGGTCTGGATGGCGCCGGTAGCGTCGGCATAGGTCCATGTGTTGCGCAGAATGTCGGTGGAGGTGTTGCGCCATGCGAACTGCACTCCGTGGGGGGCGAGCAGACGGGGAGCGGCCGGATATTCGCCCGCCGGTGAAATCTGCTGCATGAACACGCCGCCGGGCAGAGTGTAGCTTGCTACGGGCATAGGAACGCCCACTGCCACGTTGTCAAGCGCCACGCCGTGGCCCATGCGTCCGAAGAAACGGAATGCTATCTTGACCTCCTGTCCCACATAGTCGGCGAGGTTCACGTAGATCGGACGGTAGCCGAGCTGGCTGCCGTAAGCCGACAGGCTTGCCCTGAGCTCCTCCTGGGTATAGCCCGGGGTAATCTCGTTGTCGATGAGGTTCCACAGTTTCACCCAGTTGGCGCCGTCATCGGTCGTGACGTAGATTTCCATGTCGGTATTGCGGGAGCTGAAGTCGTTGTTGTCACGGTTGTAGACCATCCAGCCCGGGTTGTAATGCAGCTTGAAATAGAGCCAGTCTTCGTTTACGGGAGTGACGGCAGGTGTCACAAGCCATTCATCCTGGAAATCGGGCTCATGGTATCCGTCGCCGGTCTCGTATGCCACATCGGCGATGATGTGGGCGAAACAGTTACCCTCGTATGCGCTGGCGTCGATGACCAGTGCCACGTTCTTGTCGTCGTTGGTGGTCACGCGCCACAGCAGGTTGTGGCGGGTGTTGTCGGTGGGGATGGTGGTGCCGGCGTTGCTGAACTTTGTCCAGCCGTCGGGGAGCCAGTTGTCAGAGAAGTTGCCGAAACCGGCGGGACGCTCCTCGAAACCCTCGAAAAACGTGTTTTCACGGGCGGTGGCACCCATGGCCGGGCTTTTCATCAGGCCCGGGGCGCTCTTTACCGATGAAACCGGTTCCTCGGCCACAGGGATGGCCGCGGTGGCCGCAAGTGCTGTCAGCGAAAGTGCCGCATGACACAGAGTTCTTCTTTTCATTTGATTTAAATATAAGGATAGATATGTATGTCGGTATTTGGATATGTCAGATTCCGTGAATCTGAATCTGACCCTGCCGGGCCGGCGCCGGTAGGCGCGTGCTGGTCAGACAGGGCCAGACTCATGATTCAACAGGGGCGTCTGACGGTGATGTCGGTCATTGCCGGCCGGTTCAGCGCACTATTGCCTTGTGGCTGCAGGTGCCTGCTGTGACGAAGTAGATGCCGGGAGCCAGTTTCACCGACCATGTGCCCGATGCGCTGGCGGCTGAGGCGGCCAGGCGCCCGTCGGCGGTGAATACGCTGATGTTCATGCCGTCGGCACCGGTGACGGTGAGCATGCCGTCGGCGCCGGTTACGGTTATGCCTGATGCCTCAACCGTGTCAAGCGCCTGAGGTTTCTTCTCGAAATTCACGGCATACTCATCAGACTTGTTGTTGGTGAGATCCTCGTCGCCGTAGAATACTACCTCGACAGCATACTTCGTGCCTGAGAGAAGATCCTCGGCCCAGTCGATGGCGAACTCATATTCAAGGGTCTCGTCGGTGTGGATGGTCTCGCCGTAGAGCATGTCTACAGCCACGCCTTCGGCAAGCAGTACCACCGTGTAGTCGAGTGCCAGGTCGGCGCCGTTGTTGAACACCTTGGCCTTTACTGTGCCTGCGCCCAGATAGGGAATCTCTTCTTCGGGGAATTCCACCTCAGTGAGCACCAGGTCGTTGAGATAGCCGGACATGACTGTTACAGTGGCGGGTGCCGATGCGAATACCTTGTAATATGCTGTAACCTGATATGCCTGGAATCCGCGCGGTGCGTTCTCCACGGTGTATTCCACGACGTCGCCGGGAAGGATGGGCTCCTCCGTGCCGGGTTTAGTCTCGAGCTCGGCCACGATCTCAGAGCCGCGTTTGATCTCGATTTTCGAGATGGATTCCAGGTCATTGCCTTCGGTGTCCTGAAGCGGTGCCTGGAACGTGAGCATGATGTCGCGGCTGCCGGTCTCCACGGGGTCGGCCACAAGGCCTGATACGGGCATCGGGGTGGGGAATACGCCGGTGATCTCGATGTCGTCGATGGCTACCGAGCTGACGCCTTGATATACCCAGCTTGTGGTGGTATCGTAGAAGTCTACCGAGTATATGCCGTCTTCGGGTACGGTGAAGGTGTATTCAAGCTGCTGGAACTGGCCTTTATTTTCCTCTGTCGAGGTATAGTCGACTCGCGTTGTGATCCAGGGATATATGAAGTCGGCGGTATTGGTCGACTGTGATTTCGACAGGTTCACGCGCAGCTGGGGCGACTCGCCTGCCAGCGGGCATGCAATCTTGAATTTCAGCGTATAGGTGACACCTGTATAGAACTGGATCGGGGCGGTGAACAGGTGGGCGTTGACGCTCGAATAGTATTTGTAGGTAAGGCGTGCCACCCTGTCGCCTTCGGTGCCGTCAAGCTGCCAGAGGTCGTTGCCTACGGCCTTGAATACGGTTTCGGAGAGGTCTGTGGCGTCATCGAAGTTCTGCGAGAAGGGTACGGTGAAGGGGTCGCCCAGCATGATGCTTTCGGTGGTGGCGGTGGCACCGGCCTCTCCGTCGTTGACAACGGTCACTACATAGCTGTATTCGCGGATGCGTCCCTGCGGAATCTCGTCGCTCACTGTGGTTTCGGTGATGCCGGTGGCGATTTCCACGTTGCCCGGCATGCGGGTGACGTTGTAGGCTATCTTCGACATGTCGAGCGTGCCGCCGTTCTGGCCTGCGGGAACGCCCCATGTCAGCGTGATGCAGTTGCCGTCGGCAGCCAGTGCGAGGTCGGTCACGGCAGTGGGCGCGTCATATCCCGAGAATGCCGGAGTTGTGGCTTTGTCGCCGTCGCCGATGCTGTTGGTCAGGTAGACGGTAACCGTATGCGAACCGGGAGTCATGTCAAGGACTTTTGAATACTCGGCGCCGGAGTTGATGGTGCCCGTGTCGGCGCTCTGGCCGTCGACAAGCACCGTGTACGACAGCTCGCCCGAGAGAGCGGTGCCACCGTGTGTCAGAGAGGGGGCGGTGAAAGTCACCGTCACGCCGTTTTCTGTACCGGAATAGCTGGCTGTGAGATTCTCGGGGGCAGCAGGCGCGCCGGCCTTGGTGCTCGGGCCCGGGATATAGAAACCGTTGTAGCGCTTGCCCTTCGGGAAGTCGTAGACTTTGGCGTATGTCTGGGCCGCGGTGTCGATAGCATACAGCGATGCCGAGTATGCGTTGCTTACGGCACCCCAGTAGATTTTGCCCGAGGCGGCGTCCCATGCGGCCGACTGGTTGTCGCCGTAGGCTGTGGGTATGCTGAACTTCTCGGTGGCTGCGCCGGTGGCCTTGTCGATGGTGTAGATCTTGCCGGAGTTACCCGAGATGCCCCAGAGGGTGCCGTCGCCGTCGATGGCGAGGGCGTTGATTTTCAGGTTGCCCGGAGCGCCGATGAGCTGAACCGACCTGGCGTCGGCGTCGAAGATGCCGAGCGCGGTGCTGTAGCCGTAGGTGTCGGCATAGGCCCAGGTGTAGACTTTGTCACCGGTGGGGTCATACACCATGTCGGTGGCGCGGAGGGTCATGTCGCTCGACCCCATGCTCTGGTATGTTGAGTAAGTCCAGGGCCCGTCGCCGGCGCTGTTCCCTTCGGCAGTGGCTACCGCCACATATAAAGTGCTGTAGCTGTATGCGGTGCCGACAGCTTTGTCTTTCGAGACGAAAGTGCCGCCGGAGTCTCTGAAACTCCACTGCACGCCGCCGAGTATGTCGGCGCTGATTTTCTCGGGAGAGGAGGGGAAAGAGCCTTCAAGCGGCAGCTTATAGACGCCGATGTTACCTTGCAGGGCGCCGACAGCGTAGATTACCGGATGATCCTCTTCGACAGTAATCGCGCCCGCGCTTGATGTGACAAGACAGGTACTTGCAATCAGTAGCAATTTAGGGGAGTAAAATTTCATTTCAATAGTCTGGTATGGGTTGTTTTGTTGTGATAATTAGATTTAGTACGCAGCGGTTATGCACATGACTCCCGCGCGAAAAAAGCATACTGCAATGAAAAAGCATCGCAAGGAGGTTGTTGTGTCGCAAAATTGCGTATTTTGTTTTGTTTCTGCAAATATTTGCTGAAAAAAAATCGTGAAATGGCATACTTTTTTAATCTAGATTAATATTTTAATCTAAATTAATAAATGTTACTTTCGATGGATGAACGCTCCCGTGCCTGCGTGGCGGCCGTTTCGCGCCAGCGTGGCCCGGTGTCTATGTGGCGGCGTATGTGGCTCTTCATGGCCCGGCGTATGCGGTTTTTTGCTGATATGTCAAAAAAAAATTGTAACTTTGCGGCTAAATATATAA
>CALJBF010000007.1 GCA_938027385.1 uncultured Porphyromonadaceae bacterium
CGTTGCTGTCGGCGGTGCGGATCACTACCTGCACGGGCATTTCAGACTCGATGGCCGGAACGACGATTGGCGCGGCTGTCTGCGCTCCGGCGCGATAGATTGTGCCGTTGCCGGGTTCCGACATGGTGACCGTGGCCGACCCCTCGGATTCGAGGAACCGTACGAACAGATAACCATTGCGGATTTCGGCCTCGACGTTGTCAACGGGCACGTCGCGGGTATCGTTACGTTTCTGTAGTATAGGAATGGGACGCGATATGGTGCCGGAGTCGTTGGCTTTTTTGCCATCGGCGATGGCGTCGGGTGCCATAAGAAGGAGGGATGCCGTTAGGGCGATAAGTGTTGTTTTCATCAGAAATCGTGTAGGGTTTGTACCTTGAAATTTTCTGATGCAAAGTTAGAGTCAATGTTTTGGAAAGAGGCAAAAAAGCACGTTCAAACGATTAGTCAAAACTAAGGCTAATAGGCTGATATACAGCGATGTGAAAATGTTAAAATTTGGTCACTCTTTTCGACACCTCAAAAGGGGGAGGCGTGGACAATACCAATGGGCTTACTTTGGACGGAAGGTAATGTATTGTGGCTCAGAGATAGCGCAGGTATTCTGATTTACTTTTTGCGTCAGACTGCGTGATTTTTTCTTTCAGGCGCCGGCGGCGGCTGTAAAGGTTGTCGATGTCGAGCCGGCAGATGGTGGCGATGACAGCGGGTTTGAATCCG
Source organism: uncultured Porphyromonadaceae bacterium (assembly GCA_938027385.1). Taxonomy (GTDB): domain Bacteria; phylum Bacteroidota; class Bacteroidia; order Bacteroidales; family Muribaculaceae; genus UBA7173. The sequence goes on from CALJBF010000007.1 coordinate 721, forward strand.
GCCACAAGGAAAGTGAAGATGTTGACGTCGATTTTTTTCAGCGACGGGAAGTCGGCCATGAAACGGGTGATGATGTTGTCGTTGTAGAGATTGAGCGACTGCCGGATCTCGTCGAGGCTCTCATGGCTGCCGAGGGCTGTCATGGTATTCTCGATGTCGGTGTAGATCGACAGCCTGATGCGGTCTGAGGCGTCTTTCTTCTGGTAATATGTTGCCAGCAGGTCGCCGATTTCGCGGAAACGGGCGCGGTATATTTCGGAAGTCTTGTCGGTCATGCGGCGAAGGAGTGATTCGCGCATCTCAAGGCGCGTGTTCAGTGCCGACAGCTCGGATTCCTTGCGGCTGACCTGGCTGTGCAGTCCGGCGATGGCGTTGTCTTTGACTTCGATGGCATCGAAAAGCTCGCGTATCTGCGCTATCTTCTCCTGCATCTCTATGACCTTGCGGTGAAAGCGTGAGCGACCGTAAAGATACACCGTCAGGGTGGTCATGCCGAGAATGATGATGCTGAGCAGCAGGTATATGCGGTTGCGGTGCGCGATTTCGGCGTTGTGGACGGCTTTTCGGGCGTTATAGTCGCTTTCGGCCCTTACTATACTCTGGTTTATGGAGTTGAGCATCGCGCGGCTGTCTGAATCATAGACACGCTCGTGATATATGAGTGCGCTGTCGACATTGCCGGCGAGTTTGTGGTAATTATACATCGCCATCATCTTTACACCGTAATGGTAGTGGATGCTATCGGACTTTATGATAAAAGGCAGATATTTTTTGACGGATTCAATATCCTTGTTGGCAACCGCGAGATCAAAAGGTATATTGAAGTCCTGTCTGTCGGGTGACGCATAATTTATGATGTTGTCAAGATGTCTGTTGGCCTCTGCCAGACTGTCGATGCTTATTAGTGACCGAATCATGTTCTCGTGTGCATAAATCATCATTCCGGTATCCGACGGATCAATGATACGCAGCAGACTGTCGATAGTTTCGATGTTTTTGTGATGCTCATTATTTGAATACAGGCCTATGGCATAGTCTATTGCCGTGGCATTGGAATTATGATGCAAGCCGATGGCCTCGTAAAGTGTGCTCGCTGTCAGCGAATGGCTTATTATTCCGTTGATATTTCCATTCAGGTTGCTGATGTATGCAAGCTGTCCATACAGTTTTGCGAGGTACAGGGTATCGTTCAGTTCGATGGCCAGATCTTTGGCGGCCAGCGCTTTTTCAATGCTTCCGATAGAGTTCTGTGTGTTAAGTTCATATACGGATTGTAGAAACAAGGTGCGCATCAGACGCGCTTTGTCGCCGTATGATTGGAACAAACGGTATGTGCGTTCAAGCTCTTGCCCATCAAGGGTATCTCTATAAAGTTTGTAATCAAGCTCAGCGTTTAAAAGTCTGTAGCGTCCAAGCTGACGTCTTGACATTGTCGAAGTGTCAGTGTGGTCGATTTGTGAAATAATGGAATCGGCAGATTTAAGATTTTTTAAGTATTCGTTTCTGCTGTCACATACATTTACGACCAACGGCTCGGCGGCGTCGAGCTGTCGGTTGATTGTCTCGTCTTCATGGCATCCTGTAAGGAATATTAGTGAGATGAAAGACAATATTGTGTAAATCAGTGTTTTGTAAATCGGACGCGTGAGCATGTGCGGGATTTATGGCAGTTCAAGACGTGGCGGCCGATGCCCGTGTGAGAATCTGCATTGCAAAGATGCAAAAAATTGTCTGCCGGATAAAACAGTCTGCCGGGTTGATATTACGGGATAGATATAAAATGTAGGGTCACTGCATGTGCGGTGACCCTAAAAGATGATGGCGTAGTGGGGGGAACGGGGTTACTTCACGAGGATTTTGGAGGAGAGACCCGAGGGGAGGCGCTTGATGTAGATACCGGGGAGGAGGGGTTCGGGGGCGCGACGTCCGTCGGGGGTGAAGTATGTGGCGGGGCCGTCGGTGTCGGGGCGGTCCGCGATGACGTTGCCGATTGCGGCTATGCCGGTCACTGATTTCGAGGTGGCGTTGGTGATGTCGTAGGCCGTGAGGTTTGTGCCGTCAAGGTCATCCGCTTTGGGGGCGATGATGGCGATGACGCGCATGTTGGTTGCGTTCCAGGCGGGGTCGAGGGTGGTGCTGAACGAGGCTGAATAGCTGTCGCCGCTGACGGTGACGGCATCGCCGCGGGCCGACGTGACGTAGCCGCGCAGAACATTGTCGTGCACATAGGCATTGTCGGTCACGGCATGGCCGCGCGAGTTGAGGGTGGTCTGCGGGGCGGTGACGCCGTTTTCGACGAGCATCAGCGTCACGGCCAGGTCGCCGTGGATGGCGGTGGCCTCGGGGAGCAGGGCGCCGGTGACATCGACGGTGAGCTGGCGGGTGGCCTCGTCGTATGTGCCGCCGAGGTTTATGTCGGCCAGACATACCGACGAGTAGTCAGAACCGATCAACTCTTCAAGGATGGCGGTCTGCATATCGAAGGGGAACGACAGCAGATAGTCGTTCATGTCGTAAGCCACATGTGCCTCGCAGGGGAAGTATGACCTGTCGACGGTGAACGACGGCAGGGTGTAGGCATACAGCGAGTGGAGCCATTCGGCGTCGTCCACGGCAAGCTGGTTGCCGGGGGCGAAGGCCTTCACATAGTCGGCACGGCTGCCGGCCGAGGGTGCGGCGGCGTCAAGCGCGGCGTCAAGCTTGGCGCTGAGATATGAGTTCTGGTCGGCGTAGACCTCGACGAAGATGCGGCGGCGCGTCATCTGGTCGTTGTATATGCCGAAACGTGCGGTGCGCTCGCAGGCCACCGAGGGTGTGGCGCCGTTGATGGCGTCTACCCAGGCAGTGAGCGTGTGCGAGCCGGTGCCGAGTTCAGATGGGATGGGCGCCGAGAAGGTCCATGCGCCGGTGGCACCCGAGGCTACGGGTTCCTCGACATCCTCGTAGACGGGTGCGAGGTCATCGAAACGGTATGCCATGCGGTAGGTGGCGATGTCGTCGCGCCCCACATTGCGCAGCGAGGTTGTGAGCTGGAATGTCTCGTCAGGTTTCTTGTAGCGGAAACCGGGGTCGAAGAAGGTGAATGTCATCTTGTCGGCGGGTAGGTTGCTCACGTCGACCACCAGCTGCACGCAGAGCATGCCCACGCCGGAAACGGGGTTGAGCGTGCCTTCCTGCATGAGCATGAAGGCGCCGTTGGTGTCACTGCCCACGGCGGCCACGCCACCCTTCTGGGCATTGACCATCTCCTGGGTCTCTTTGTAGTCGAATCCGAAGAAGTATGTTTCGTCGCCCGAGATGGTGTAACCGTTGCCCGAGAAACTGATTTCGTTCCAGCCGGTGTAAAGGCGCTGGTTCTGCTCGTGCAGAACCACGGGGCCATCGTCGGTCATGTCGTAGAGGAACATGCGTGAGCGTCCGAGGTCGCAGGCCGCGGCCACTTTCATGCCGATTATGCGGCAGCCCTTGTAGTCGCTGAGGAAACTTCTGTCAAGCCGGGCGCCGATTGAATATGTGCCCGCTGTGCCGAAAATGGCTCCCGAGATGTCGATCTGCTCGGTGACCGTATGGCCCACGAGCCTCTGCAGTGAGCTCTGCGCCATGGCCGGCAGCGTGGCCAGGGCGAGCATGACAAGAGATATGATATGTCGTGTCATCGTAGGATAGTTTTAGAGACTGTGCCGTTTGAAATGGAAATGTAGATGCCCGGAGCGGCGGTGGCGGGGTCGACGCGTCGTCCGGCAAGGTCAAAGATGGCGTCAGTGCCGTCGGTGCTGTCGGAGATGATGGTGGTTATGCCGGCCACGTCAATGGTGTACTCGGTCATGTCCGACTCGCCGTTGAGGTACACGGCCTTGATGCCGATGGTGTGGCGCCCGGGGGTGAGGCCTGTGGCGGTGTATCGCGGTGTCTGCGATGTGCCGGCGAGGGTGCCGTCGACATAGATCTCGTAGCGGACAACGTTGCCGTAGTCGATGATGTCGGTCTCACCTTCGGCGGGACCTACCGATACCCGGTCGACCTGTGCCAGGAAGGAATCGTAGGATGTGTAGTGCACGGCCACACGCACGCGGCGCCCGGCGTAGGCGTCAAGCGGTGTGGAATAGCGGCTCCACTGCTCGGCCGACAGCCTGTCTACCGTGGCCAGAGGGGTGAAATCGCCGGGTTCGGCACCGTTCTCCGACACGCAGAGCTCCATAGACTCGGCGTACATGGCTGTGTATGCCTTGCCCAGGAACGAGAACTCGTAGCCGGGTCGGATGTCGAGCTCGGGCGAGATGAGCCATTTGTCGGCCTGTGCCATCTGGGGCGAGAAGAAAATGACGCACTTGTCGCCGTCAGGCGCGGCAATCGCCGGGTCGGTGGGGAGCATCGCGGGCACCGTCTGCCAGGGGTTGAACACCATCGGGGCTATCGCCACAGGGTTGGCGGCGTTGCCCGAGCCGGGGAACGACACGATGTTCTGTGTGCTGCCGAGACCGATCGGGTAGACGGGCATGCGGTCTGAGTCGACCGTCGTCCAGTCGCCGAACGAGCCGGTGGCGAAGTCGTCATACTCCTCGAAACTGTCGGTGAAACCGAGGTTCTGGTTCCAGCAGATGTCGATGTCGCCGTTGTCGGCCTGCGAGGCCGTGATGTTCCAGGGGGCGATGATGTTGTCGGTCAGTGCAACCTCCACGGTCGTTACCGGGGTGCTGACCTCGATGGTGCGGTGCCATGAGGTGTAGGCGCCCTCGGCTATGTTGGCCTCGTAGGTGCCGTAGGGGAGTGAGGGCACGGTGGCTTTGCCGTCGGCAACGGTGAGGGTATAGGATGTGGCGTCGGCGATGTTCACCAGCTCGATCTTCTGCCCGTCGGGGGCCAGGCTGCTCTCGGCTGTCACATTGAATGTCACGGCCGACCAGACATCGGTCGGAACGGTGGCCGTGACTGTCGACATCTCGCTCTGAGCCTGCAGGTAGCGGGCCTGCACGCCAAGTGTGTGCTCGCCGGGTGTCACATCGGAGAGCAGGTAGCTGTAGCCGTAGGTGGTGCCTTTGTGAACGCCGTCGAGATATACCTGGAACGACTCGTTTACGTTCTCGGGCGATCTGGCGGCTACGCGGCGGGTCTGCATGGCCTCGGCGCCGTTGCGATGGCCGCCGACATACACGTCATCGATCATCAGCATGAAGGCGCCGTTGCGGCTGGCATGGCTGATGTATCTGATGGCGAACCTGATTTCACGTCCGGCGTATGCGCTCAGGTCGTAGCTCATGTCGCGCCAGCCGGTATAGTCGACCGATTCGTAGTTGCCGGTATCAAGGCGCGTGAAGTCGGCCGGCCCGGGATTGTCGGTCACCGTGGTGACATATACCATGAACCGCTCGGGGTATTGGTCGGCGGCCTTGGCCTTGAATTCAAGCAGGTTGTCGGTGCCGGGTGTGATGACGGGCGAAATCAGCCAGTCATCGTTGGCGTTACCCGAGGCTGTGCGGATGAATCCGAGATACTGCTGCCCGCTGTAGGGGCGCAGCACAGGGTATTCGTACCACCAGACCGGAGTCACGGCCAGCGGATTTATTACCTGGGCGTACTGCATTATGCCGCGGTTGGGGTACGAGCCGGCCAGTGCCGCGGTTGGCTCGCCGTCGGCGTCTATGCCGGTCCACTGCCCGAAACTGACGGCGAACGGGTCGTAGCTCTCGAAGTCATCGAAGAATATGGGAGCCTCGGTGTTCCAGCTGAGCGAGATGTCGTTGCGGCCGGTCATGGCGTCGTGGAGCAAGTCGGCCTTCAGGGCGAAGGGCTGCCGGGTCTTTTCTGTGAGGGTCACGGCCACGCTCTGCTCGGCCGGTGTCTCGGTCACGAAGAACGGATGCGTCTCCGTCTCGAAACCATCGCGGGCTATCGTGAGGGTGTGGTTGCCGGGATAGACGTTGACGGCACATTTGCCGTCGCCGTCGAGGCGCAAGCCGGGATAGTCGGCCGAGTAGTCTGTCTGCGTCAGCGTCAGCGGCTGGTCCTGCAGGTTGTCGCCCTCGACAGTGGTCACCGTTACCGTGAGCCTTACCGAGCGTGACTGCGCCGTGGCGCAGAGAGAAACCGCGGCGGCAAGCAGTATTAAAGTGTTTCGCAGGATATTCATGATTGTTGTCTGAAACGGTTAATGACTGCCAAGAGTATGCCCGGCACCGGCCGGAGCCGGTGTCAGACATACTCTTGACTGGTCAGGTGAGAGGTCAGCGGGCCACGCGGTATGCCTTGACGCTGTTGCCGTCGGTGACACGTACCACGAAGAAACCGTGGCCTACAGTGTCGAGAACCGACAGGCCGCGGCCTTCGGCAACCTTGATGCCCGAGATGTTGAATACCTCTACGCGTGCGTCGGCCGACATGTCGGTGTTCACATCATCTATACCATGTACATAATCATCGACGCCGCTTATGGTGAAGTCGTCGAAGAACGCCAGGTTAGAAGGGCTTGTGGTGGTGTGGCGCAACGCGATGCGGATGTTCTTGTTCTCGTAGGCCGAGAGGTCAACCTCATAGTGGTTCCATTCGCCTTCGTCGAGGAAAGGCATCTCGGTGTCCTTCATCACCACGGTGAAGTCAGCGGGCTGGGGGTTGTCGAGTTTCTCGGTCACGAGCACAGTCACGTGGTGCTTGGGATCGGGGAGCACGCTGTTTACGGTCTCCCAGTTGCGGGCGTAGAAGTCGAACTTGGCATGCGCGGTGGCTGTTACCGACTTGGAGATGATCCAGTTGTCGGCGTTCGAGGCCTCGGGCGACGATGCCACGAGAGCCCAGAGGCCCGACACGGGTTTCATCATGCCGTACATGCCGTGCTCTGTCGAGTCGTGTTCGGCACTGAAGGCGCCGCGGATGCCGTCGGCGCTGTAATATACCCAGTATGAGCTGAAACTGTAGTTGGCACCGCGGTCAACGTCGATCATATCGAAATCCTTGTCCCACTCATAGTCGAGGGGGTTGGGCTCGAACGAGTAGTAGTAGATGCCTTTGGCCAGAGCCTCGCCGCTTACGGGGAACGATACAGAGTAACCGCTCTCGAACTCTACGGTCATGTTGTCGGTGACTTTGGCTGAGGTCTCGCCGGCATTGAACTGCAGGCTGAACTGCTTGCCCTCGCCTGTGGCGATTACGTCGCCGGCCTTGATCGAGCTTTCGAAGTTAGGTGTCGAGAATGAAACGCTCTTTACCTTGAGCGCATCGGCGCCCTGGTTGTGGAGTGTGAAGATGTCGCCCGAATTGATTGCCTTGTTGTAGTTCACCTTGCCGGCATCCCACGAGCTGAGGTTGAACGATGCCGAGCTTGCCTTGTTCTCGTCGATGACGATGTGTGTCAGCGAGCCGCCGTCGTCACTGTTGCTGAGGCTGTAGTGTGCCCAGCGG
>CALJBF010000008.1 GCA_938027385.1 uncultured Porphyromonadaceae bacterium
TTAAGGTCTTTAGGGTCTTTAAAGTCCTTAAGGTCTCTAACGACCCTAAAGACCTTAAAGACCCTCCCCCCACACAAAGCCCACAAAAACCATACAACCTTGCACTGGACCAGACTCATATCAGACACCCGGCTCGGCATGGAGCACTACCACAGCGAGCGGCAGGGCGTGCGCTCGGATTTCCGCCGCGATTTCGACCGGCTGGTGTTCTCGTCGCCTTTCAGGCGCCTGCAGAACAAGACGCAGGTCTTCCCGCTGCCGGGGAGCATCTTTGTGCACAACCGTCTGACCCACTCGCTCGAAGTGGCGTCGGTGGGACGTTCGCTCGCCTCTGAGGCCGCACTTCTGCTCGCGCCGCGCTATGCCGGCGACACCGCCACGCTGGCCGCGCTCGACTCGGCCGAGGAGATTGTGGCCGCGGCCTGTCTGGCCCACGACCTGGGCAACCCTCCGTTCGGCCATTCAGGCGAGAAAGCCATCGCCACCTTCTTCTCCGAGGGCGCCGGTGCCGAACTTGAAAGTCAGCTCACCCCCGGGCAGTGGGCCGACCTGATACATTTCGAGGGGAACGCCAACGCCTTCCGTCTGCTCACCCACAGTTTCAAGGGGCGCCGTGAGGGTGGATTCGCCATGACCTACTCCACGCTGGCGTCGATAGTGAAATACCCCTACTCGTCGGCATGCGCAGGCGACCGCAACAAATTCGGGTTCTTCACCTCGGAGACCGAGACATTCGCCCGCATCGCCGACCGGCTCGGCATCAAACGCCTGTCGGCCGATGACGAGGAGCCGGTCTACGCCCGGCACCCGCTGGTCTACATCGTAGAGGCCGCCGACGACATCTGCTATGAGGTTATGGACATCGAGGACGCCCATCGTCTCAAGATCTTCTCGACCGACCGGGTCATAGAGCTTTTCATAAGTTTCTTCGACCCTGCGCGCCAGAACCGGGTGCGCGAGGTGATGGACCGTCTCGACGACCCCAGCGAGAAGGTGGCCTATCTCCGCTCGGGGGTCATCGGCACGCTGGTCAAGGCATGCGCACGCGCGTTCGCCGACAACGAGGCCGCCATCCTCGACGGCACATTCACCGGGCGGCTGCTCGACTGCATGCCGCAGCGCGAAAGAGAGGCCTACGCCGCCTGCAACGCCGCCTCGTGGGGCAGCATCTACTGTGCCAAAGAGGTTGTAGACATCGAGCTGGCCGGTAACCGCATCATCACCTTCCTGCTTGAGAAACTGATACACGCCGTGCGCCATCCGTCCGAGAACTACTCGCGCCTGCTGCTGTCGCAGGTGCCCGGACAGTACCAGATCGACGCCCCCACCCTGTTCGGCAAGATTCAGGCGGTGCTCGACCATGTCTCGGGCATGACCGACGTCTACGCGCTCGACCTGTTCCGCAAACTGAACGGGCTGTCGCTCCCGGCAGTCTGACCAATCAGCCACAACATGAAGACATTACGACATATCTTACCCATAATCATAGCCCTGCTGACATCTCTTTGCGCCGGCGCCGTAAGCGTCGACCGCATCGAGAACGTACATGCCGTCAACCGCACACGCTATGTCACAGACCAGGCCGGGGTACTCTCGGCCGCAACCATAACGCGCGCCGACTCGATATTGGGCGACATCTGGCGCCGGACCGGCGCCGAACCGGTGGCGGTGATCATCGACTCGACCGACGGCGATGACATCGACGACTACACCACACGGCTTTTCGATATCTGGAGAATCGGCAAGAAAGACCGCGACAACGGCCTGCTGCTCCTTATCTCCATGGGCGACCGCCGCGCCGTGATTCGCACGGGGTATGGTGTAGAGGGAATCCTTCCCGACGTGGCATGCACACGCCTGATCCGCCGCGAAATGACACCACGTTTCAAGGAGGGGGATTATGACGGTGGAGTGCTGGCAACCCTTGAGGCCGTGCGCGAGGTAATGACCTCTGACGAGGCCCGCGCCGAGCTCACCTCGGAAATAGCCAATGACGCCGGAGCGCGCCCGGCCGATAGCGCCGACAGTTTCTGGCATATCTACCTGCTGCTGGCCGGTCTGGCCGCGGGGGGCATGCTCATCGTGGTGCTCTATCTCTCGGTAAAGAACCGGAAAGCCGACACCGCGCGGGCTTACAAGTCGCTCGCCGAATGGAAAGTGCCGATGATGATGGCCACGGCCATGACACTCGGCATGGCGCTGCCCGCGTTGCTGATACTGCTGTGGCGCATGCACGTCACCCGTTTCCACAAGCGCCTGTGCCCCAACTGCGCCACGGCCATGAACCGCATCCCGCAGAAAGACGAGGCTCCCTACCTCACCCCGGGGCAGGATGTCGAGGAACAGCTGAAATCCGTGGACTATGACGTGTGGGTATGCCCCAACTGCAACGAACGCGACATAATACCCTACGTGAACCCGCGCAGCACCTACCGCGAGTGCCCGTCGTGCGGAGCACACGCCGAGGCGCTGGTGGCCGACCGCGTACTGCGTCAGCCCACCGAGCGCTCGACAGGTCTGGGCGAACGCCGGTATTTCTGCCACAACTGCCACAAGACCCATTCCATCCCCTACACGATACCCAAGGTGATGGCTCCCCCCATCATCATCGGCGGAGGGGGCGGACACGGATTCGGCGGAGGGGGCGGTTTCTCAGGCGGCTCGTTCGGCGGAGGCATGACCGGCGGCGGAGGGGGCAGCGGCTCATGGTGACGCCGCGCACACAGATTGAGCCCACTCATGCCACGCTGAAACAGCAGATCCGCGACGCGGCCCTGCAGACCGGCGCCGTGGTCGTAGGGTTCGCACAGGCCGGCCCCGTAGATACCGGGGCAATGGAGGCCTATTCCCGCTTTCTTGACGACGGGGGTGCCGAGGAAATGCCCTACCTCGCCAACTACCGTGAAATACGCGCCAATCCGCTCAGACTGTTCGAGCCTCCGGCCACCCAAGGCACCGTAATCTGCATGGCGTTCCCCTACTGGCACCCCCGGCGCAATCCGCTTTTCGCCCGCTACGCCCAGGGAGCCGACTATCACCGCATACTGCGAAAAAAACTAAAACCGGTGGCCCGGCTGATAACCGACGCCACCGGCGCACGCGCACGCGTATGTGTTGACACCGCCCCGATACTCGAACGCTACTGGGCCGTGCGCAGCGGCATAGGTTTCATGGGGCTGAACCGGTGCCTGATCGTACCCGGCGCCGGGTCATGGGTGTTTCTGGCCGAGATAGTCACCGAGGCTGTGTTCGAGCCCGACGAGCCCTGCACACTGTCGTGCCGGGGGTGCAACGCCTGTCTGCGCCGCTGCCCCGGAAAAGCTCTGAGCCGCCAGGGAGTGTCGGCCACCCGCTGCCACAGCTGCCTCTCTATCGAGCACCGAGGCCCGTTGCCCGACGGCACCGCGCTGAAAATACCTTATGGATGCGACACCTGCCAGACCGTCTGCCCCCACAACGCCGCTCCGGCCCCCGGCCTACCGGAATTCGCCCCCGCCCCCGCAATGCTCGCCCTCACCCGCGCCGACCTCGCCACCCTAACCCCTGACACCTACGCCGCCCTCTTCGGCACCTCGGCCATCACCCGCTGCCCCCTGGACCAGCTTCACCGCAACCTCCGGTTTGTTTGAGATGTCAGACCCGTCGGACAAGTCGGACCCGTCGGACTTGTCTGACTTTGGATGAAAAGATTGGGGTCAGTCGGCAAGGAGGTCGGGGCGGAGGCGGCGGGTGCGCTCCAGGGCCTGTTCGTGGCGCCAGGCGGCGATTTTGGCCTCATGTCCCGAGAGAAGTATGTCAGGCACACGCCACCCCTTGTAGTCGGCCGGACGGGTATAGTCGGGCGCCGACAGCAGATGGTCCTGGAACGAATCGGAGAGAGCGCTCTGCTCGTCGCCGAGTACCCCGGGAATCAGGCGCACCAAGGCATCGGATATGATGATGGCGGGGAGTTCGCCGCCCGTAAGCACATAGTCGCCCACTGAAATCTCTTTTGTTATAAGGTGCTCGCGCACGCGGTAGTCGACCCCCTTATAGTGCCCGCAGAGAATTATGATGTTGTTGAGCAGCGACATGGAGTTTGCCATGGGCTGGTCAAACACCTCGCCGTCGGGCGAGGTGAATATCACCTCGTCATAGTCGCGTTCTGCCTTTAGCGCCGATATACAACGGTCGATAGGCTCGACCTGCATCACCATGCCGGCCTCGCCGCCGAAAGGATAGTCATCGACCTTTCGGTGCTTGTTGGTGGTGTAGTCGCGCAGGTTATGGATATGGAACTCGGCAAGCCCCTTGTTCTGGGCGCGTTTCAGTATTGAGCATCCCAGCGGAGACTCAAACATTTCGGGGAGGACGGTGAGGATATCGATTCGCATATCAGGGTGGTGAGGGGGTGTGGGGAAGTGACGTATGTAACTTATGTGACGTATGTGACTTATGTGGCGTATGTGGGGATTACTTGAGGATGCTGTCGCGGTGGAAGAGCTGCATGGCCAGGCGGTCGCGCCAGATGTTGCCGCCCACCGAGGCCACCGGTGCGTCGGCACCCGGCTCGTAAAGCAGAATCTCGGCAAGCTCAAGCTGACAGCGGGCCACCTCGTTCCACACGAGGATGCGCCCCGAGGGGGTCTCGCCGTCGACAGCCGAGTCATTGACCACGAAATATGCCGCACGCTGATGTTTCTTCACATATTCGTACTCCGAACGGGCGAGTTCGCCTGACGGCTGACCGGCCGTTATTTCGCTCTCGCCGATGGTGACGAGCGTCTCGGGCAAGGTGTGCGTCATGTGCGGGAACTTCTCGCACAGCATCTTCTCGGCATCGCGCATGATCTCATATACGGCTCCGGCAGCTCCTTTGAGCTCTTTCAGCACCGAAGTCCCGGCATCGAACTCGCGCACCTGCTGCCACGCCCAGGCGGCCACATGGGGCGACGTGGTGGCGGTCTCGGCGATTTCGGGACGGAGGGCGTTCATCACCGTGAACACCCCGAAACCGGGCGCTATGTCATAGCGTTCGAGCTGTCGCCGCAGCCACCGGTCAAGACCGGTGACGACCTCCATGCGGTCATGAGAACCCACCAGGTCAAACGCCACCGCCGGACCCGGACCGTTGAGACCCGATGAAACGGGCATATATACCGGCGCCGAGACACGACGCAACGAAAGGTCGGCGGCAAGGCGCGGTTCTATGAACCGCTTGATTTCGGTCAGCGCAATCTCGGCGGTCTCGCGCAACAGCGTGGGTGAGAATTTAGGAGCCTGTTCCATAGTCGATGCTCAGTCTGTTTTGAGGCCTGTCAGTGTCAGAATTTATAGCCCACGCCGAAAAGGCCGTTGAAACGGGGGCCGGAATAGAGGAAGAATTCCTGCTGACGGCGGTCAAGCAGATTGCTGAAACGCGCGAACACGCTCAGCGCCGAGGTGATGCGGTAGCCCGCACCGGCCGACAGATTGTGCCAGTCGAGACCGAGGCCCTCCTGCATCGCCATCAGACGGCGGTCAAGACGCCCCTCGTAACCGATGGTGATGTCAAGCTTGCTGACCGGATGGATCGCCATCGAGGCGCCGACAACGGTGCGGGCGCCGTCGCGCCACTCATACCAGAACGAGTCTGTGCGGTCCTTGTCGCCGAAACGGCAGCCGACTTCGGCGGTGAAATCCACATAGTCGCGCCAGGCGGCGGTAAGGCGCGCGAACGCCTTGAAAGAATGCACATTGCATCCGGCAAATGTGCCGTAGGCATCAAGGCCGCGCGGCATCCACAGCGGTATGAGCCAGTCGTGCGCGTTGGCGTAGGCGCCACCGACCTCAAGCGAGACACCCCCCACCGGAGTCACGCGCAGTGCCAGCTCGGCGGTAAGCGGGATGTTCGAGGGGCCGGGCGAGTACATCGGCGACACGAAACGGCTCAGCTGCCACAGTTCGCGCAGGGTGTTCACATGCTCGCCGCCCCCGAAGGTGAGGCGCGCGCCGAACTGCGATACCGGCTCGTAGGCCAGCATGACGTCGGGCGCCACATGGAAAGTCTTGCCGCTGTTGATATTGATGTCGAACCGGGCACCTGCGCGGGCGGTGAAGTCGCCGGTATTCAGGCGGTAATGCGGTGTGAACGAAATCACCGAGTAGTTTGTGCCGTGATTGTAGCCCACGATATCGCCCGAAAGGTCAAGGGCGAAACGGCCGTTAGCCCCCGCGGGGAGCGATGCGGCGAAGTCAATACCGACGGTGGTCTGGCGCATACCGCTCTCGCCGGTCTGAAGTATCTCGAATTCCGGAACACCGTCGGGTGTTGCCGGCGGCATAAGCGCAAACCGCGACGGCTGCCCGAAACGGAACAGGCCGAAACGGGCCGCACCGCTGTAATCGAGGCCGTTGGCGGCGTGGCCGTGCCATCCGGCACCGAGGTTCCAGCCGAGAGCCGACTGGTCTTTCAGGGTGAGCGCGCGATTGTAGCGCGCGTAGTCTATATCGGTCGACACCGAGAGCGTGCCGCCGTCAAAACGGTTCATGAAGTTGACACCCCCTGCGATGTCGAACATCTTGAAGTCACCTTCAAGTTCACTCTGCGGCATAAGCCATGTGGCCGGATGACCCGCCTTGTACTGACTGTTCCGGGCATTGAGCCAGATATCGAGTTCCATATTGTCGCGCGACACGGGGGCATATCCGGCGGCCACGCCGAAATCGGCCTTTGGGAAATAGCCCACATCGACATATCCGCGGTAAGGGGTAAGAGTGGCGGCGCGGCCCGACCATACCGGCTCGAAACGTGCCGTAATCGGATTATACCTGGTCATTGTGGCCGTTGTGGCGGGGGCAAGCTCAACAGGCTTGAAATCGGGTTTCAGCGCTTTGGGAAACACATTCAGGCGCGAAACAGGTGCCAGCTCGGGCACGATCACGCGGTCGGCTGTAATCTCCTTGCTGAGATCCTGGGCCTGCGCGCCGAAAGCGGCGCCCAGCGCGACAGCCGCTGTGGCGGCGGTA
>CALJBF010000009.1 GCA_938027385.1 uncultured Porphyromonadaceae bacterium
AGCGCACCTGGTTTGGGACCAGGTGGTCGCAGGTTCGAATCCTGTCACCCCGACAATAGCTAAATCGTTGAAAATGAGTAAATTACAACTCATTTTCAACGATTTTTATTATAGCTGATTGTGCTGCTCGAATTGTTCAAAAGCACCGATTTTTGGACTTTTAAGGCATTTTTGAGCAAAATGTTTTGACAATGTTTTGACAGTGCTGTTAAGATTTTTATCCATAATCGAACACTTTTTAACAGCATTGACCCGAGTTTCGGAATACGCAAAGCGTCACGAGAAGGGGGATTGAAGGAAAGATACTGGCACAAAAAAAGAGCGGGGGCCTCACGGCTGCCACTCTCTCCATTCATCACATTATGCTTACAGTTGTATTTCTTTCTTTCGTCAGAATTGCAAGGGGCTGATTCCTTGCGTTTCATAAGTAAAACGTATATCCGGCAACTGATGTTGCCTGCGATATGGTTAACTTGGGTTAATTATTGTTAGTAACGTGATTCGACTATCGGCCAGTCGATGATGTCCCAGAGGCGTTCCAGGGCATCTTTGCGCCGGTTCTGATAGTCGAGGTAGTAAGCGTGCTCCCAGACATCGAACGTGAGAATCGGTGTAAGCCCCTGCGTCATGGGGTTACCGGCGTTCGACTCCTGGGTGATGAAGAGCCGCCCCTCGCTGTCGCGCGAGAGCCATATCCAACCCGAGCCGAACAGTTTCACCCCGGCATCGACAAACTCGCGCTTGAAGTCGTCGAACGAGCCGAACTGTTTGTCAATGGCCGCGCGCAGGTCGCCTTCAGGCTCGCCGCCACCATCGGGCGAGAACGAGAAGAAATAGAAGATATGGTTCCACGCCTGCGATGCGTTGTTGAACAGCGCGCCCTTGGCATCGCGGATCACATCCTCAAGAGGCATTTCCTCGAATTCGGTACCTTCGATGAGCTTGTTGAGATTGTCGATATAGGCTTTCTCATGTTTGCCGTAGTGGAAGTCGACGGTTTCTTTTGAGATTGCCGGCGCCAGTGCGTCATGAGCATACGGCAGGTCAGGCTGGGAATATTTCATAGCTGTTAAAGTTATTGATTATAGAATCGTGTTTTGAAAGATATGTGTATCTTTGGAAGCGGGAAACGGGTATATCCTGATTTTAACCACAAAGTACACATTCACTATCATTTCAACACTGATGGCAGAATTTGGTTCGCGAGGGGTACGAGTCGCTTATCCGGAAACATTCCGAATAAGACACATGCAACAAAAATGTCGCCAACATGTCAACACACCCCCAAGGGGGCGTCAGATAGCGGTTTGGAGTCACGCCGACTGTGTGTGCGTAGCCTGATAACGCTCATTAAACCTTAACAATCAACAGATTATATCCAAGTAAAATCACACTTAGAAGTTCAGTCAGTTAAGGCACTGAGAGTCAACAGCCTTATATCCCCGCGCGATTTTCCAAAAAAAATGGTGTTTGTTTTTATGAAATTTTAAACTGAAATTTGCATTGGAAAAGATTCGCAGTCGGCACCATCAGGCACAGTTCTGCCGGGGTGTCAAACCGCTAAATGATTTATCAACTCATGGACAACAGTCACGCCCAAAAATGGGAGGCTTGTCTGCGCATTATCGCCGACAATATCTCGCCCGAGCAGTTCGATGTCTGGTTCAAGCCCGTCGAATCGCTTGGTTTTGAGGATGGAAAGCTCACGCTGGCCGTCCCCTCTGAGTTATATGTCGAACATATCGAGTCCACCTTCCTGCCTATCCTGCATCCCACGCTGAAACGTGTGTTCGGGGCAGAGTTCAAGGGGTTGTATTATCATTACCTGCAGGTAAACAACCAGCCCGACACAGCCATTAAAGAGGCTGGTCTGCAGACATCGCCCGCGCTGAAACGCCAGGCCACAGGTCTTTTCCAGGCACCTGCCGTTGCCTCTTTCGACTCACAGCTCAACCCGCGCTATACGTTCGAGAACTACTGTGGATCGACTTCCAACAAAATTGCCCGCGCAATCGGCGAGGCGATCGCCCGTGACCCGCGGTGCAAGACTTTCAACCCGCTGTTCGTATTCGGTCCCACCGGCGTCGGCAAAACCCATCTCATCCAGGCCATCGGCATCAAGATTCTCGAGAACATCCCCACCGCACGCATATTATATGTAAGCGCGCGCCTGTTCGAGAGCCAGTACACCGTGGCAGCCCGCAACGGCAAGATCAACGAGTTCATCGGTTTCTACCAGAGCATCGACACCCTGATAATCGACGACATACAGGATCTCATAGGCAAAGAGAAGACACAAAACGCCTTCTTCCACATCTTCAACCATCTGCACCAGAACGGAAAGCAGATCATCCTTTCGAGCGATGTCTGCCCCACTCAGCTGCAGGGAATGATGTCGCGCCTGCTGTCACGTTTCCAGTGGGGCATGACGGTCGAGCTTGAGAAACCGGATCTGGCGTTGCGCCGCGCCGTACTGCGGCTGAAAGCCGAACAGGACGGTCTGTCGATTCCCGATGCCGTGCTCGATTTCATAGCCGAGAATGTCACCGATACCGTGCGCGAGCTCGAAGGCATCGTAGTTTCATTGCTGGCCCACGCGACATTGCTTAATCGCGAGGTAACAGTTGACCTGGCGCGTCACGTGATGGCCAATATCGTGAAAGTGCACAAGCGCACCCTCAATTTCGAGATGATCACCCAGGGTGTGGCTGCGCATTTCAACATCGACCCCGATTCGATTTTCACGAAGTCGCGCAAGCGCGAGATTTCTGACGCCCGTCAGCTCGTGATGTATCTGGCAAAAAAGCATGCCGGAATGGGCCTGACCGCTATCGGCACCCGCCTGAGCCGCAACCATGCCACGGTGCTCTACGCATGCCGCAACATCGAGGAACGACTGGCGTTCGAGAAAAAGCTCCAGGAGGATGTAGCCGCAATCGAACAGACCTTCGTTGAAGACTGAAATCATTACCTCAGATACTAACCCGTCCAAACCGATACCTGTACAGATACGCCGCATCCGGTAAGATACCGGACGCGGCGCGTTGTTTTTCAGGAATCACAGCAACCCGCAGTCGCGCAGATAGCCGACGAACTTGTCTGAGAACAGTTCGTTGTTGGCACGGGGATAACGCACATAGGTAAACACCTGTGCCAGGGTCTTTTTGTCGTTTTCGGCAACAAACCGCGCGGAATCCTCGCGGGCCTCTTTTTCGGCATAAAGGTGGTCGATAGCCGCGCGGTCATAATCGTGATAGCGCCCCCGGTGCACGACAGCCTCAACCGGGAGCCGCCCCACATCCACGCCCTGCTCGGCGGGATAACCCACCGTGAGCGTTATCACCGGCACTACCAGCGGGGGCAACGACAACTCGGCGGCAATCTCCGGGGCGTTGTAGGTGGTGGTGCCGAGCCAGCAGACCCCCAATCCGGCCATCTCGGCCACTGTATTGAACTGCTGCGCGAACGCCACCGTATCGAGCAGGGCTGCCATGAGCGACTGGAAATTGTCATAGCAGGGTTCGGCGTCACGCTCGGCACACCAGCTGCTGAACCGATGCAGATCGGCACAGAATGTCAGCACAACCGCGGCGCCGGTGACCTGAGGCTGATTGAAATGCATCGGCGCAAGACGCGCTTTCTCGTCAGGTGTCGTTGAGACCACCACGCTGTAAAGCTGCATGTTTCCGGTCGTGGGGGCGTGGGCCGCCTGTTCAAGTAATGAATCAAGCAACCCGGGGTCAATTGCACGGCCGTCGTACCGGCGCACCGTGTGTCTGTCGCGAAAATAATTCATGTCGGCCATATCTGATATATTATAAAGTGACATCAGTGTCACGGCACAAAGATAGACAAATTAAACAACATCATACAACATGATGGCTCAGGAAACGTAAATTGATTCGGCAATATGGGCAACAGTTATCAAGTTCGGGAAACTTTTCTGCACACATAAAATATTATACTACTAATTATCAACCTTTTGATTTCAACAATCGGGAAAGTTATCAACACCTGCCGATTTTTCAACCCGCAAGTTTGGTCAAGTCACAAAAAATTACGAAGTTTGCCGTCGATAATGTCCGCCAAATCTGAAGCGGCCCGACCAAGGCGAATCTTTTCCAATTCCGGCCTGCCGGCACGCCCGGCGCCACAATATTCCAACGCCTTTCTCTAAACCCATTCAGTCAACGAAAGTGGACAAAAAAACTTACACATACGACGAAGCGTTTGCCGCCACCCTGAAATATTTCGGTGGCGACGAACTGGCGGCCCGTGTCTGGGTCAGCAAATATGCCTTGAAAGACTCTTTCGGCAACATCTACGAGCAGACTCCCGACGACATGCACCACCGCATCGCCGGCGAAATCGCACGCATCGAGTCGAAATACCCCAACCCGATGAGCGAGGAAGAGGTATTTTCGTATCTGAAAGACTTCAGATACATCATCCCGCAGGGCAGCCCCATGACCGGTATCGGCAACCACTTCCAGGTAAGCTCGCTGTCAAACTGTTTCGTCATCGGCCTCGACGGCAATCCCGACTCATACGGCGGCATCATCCGTGTGGATGAGGAGCAGGTACAGCTCATGAAACGCCGTGGCGGCGTGGGGCATGACCTGAGCCACATCCGCCCAAAAGGCACACCGGTGAAAAACTCGGCGCTGACCTCGACAGGCCTTGTGCCGTTCATGGAACGATACTCGAACTCGACACGCGAGGTGGCTCAGGATGGCCGACGCGGCGCCCTGATGCTCACGGTCTCGATCAAGCATCCCGACTCGGAGTCATTCGTCGACGCCAAGATGGAGGAGGGCAAAGTCACCGGCGCCAACGTATCGGTGCGCATCGACGACGATTTCATGCGCGCCGCCACCGAAGGACACGTCTACCGCCAGCAGTACCCCGTCGACAGCGACAACCCCGAGATCGTAAAGGAAATCGATGCCAAAGCATTCTGGGGAAAAATCATTCACAACGCATGGAAATCGGCTGAACCGGGCGTGCTCTTCTGGGACACCATCAGCCGCGAGTCTGTGCCCGACTGCTATGCCGACCTCGGTTTCCGCACCATCTCCACGAACCCCTGCGGCGAGATTCCTCTCTGCCCCTACGATTCGTGCCGTCTGCTGGCCATCAACCTCTACTCGTATGTAAAGAATCCATTCACGCCCGAGGCAGAATTCGATTTCGAGCTCTTCAGCAAGCATGTGGCCAAGGCGCAGCGCATAATGGACGACATCATCGACCTCGAGGCTGAGAAGATTGACGCCATCATCGAGAAGATCGAGTCTGACCCCGAGACCGAGGAGGTCAAGCACCCCGAACATTATCTCTGGGAGAAGATACGTCGCAAGACCCTGCAGGGACGCCGCACAGGCGTTGGCACCACAGCCGAAGGCGACATGATCGCCGCCATGGGGCTGAAATACGGCACCCCCGAGGCCACCGACTTCTCAGAGCGCGTGCACCGCCAGCTGGCCATCGCCGCCTATGGCTCGTCGGTCGACATGGCCGCTGAACGCGGCGCCTTCGAGATTTTCGATGGCGCCCGCGAGGCCAATAACCCGTATATCCTGCGTCTGAAAGAAGCCGCCCCCGAGATGTACGAGCGCATGGTGAAAAACGGCCGCCGCAACATAGCCTGCCTCACCATAGCCCCCACAGGCACCACGAGCCTGATGACACGCACGTCGTCGGGTATCGAGCCTGTGTTCATGCCCGTTTACAAGCGTCGCCGCAAGATCACCCCCTCTGACACCGAGGCCCGCGTGGACTTCGTTGACGAGACCGGCGAGCAGTTCGAGGAGTATATCGTATACCATCCCAAATTCATCGACTGGATGAAGATCAACGGCATCCCCGTGCGCGACGACTATACCCAGGAGGAACTCGACGCCCTAGTGGCACGGTCGCCATACGCCGGCGCCACGGCCAACGACGTGGACTGGCTTGAGAAAGTGCGCATGCAGGGACGCATCCAGAAATGGGTCGACCACTCGATTTCGGTGACAATCAACCTCCCCGCCGATGTAAGTGAAGAGCTTGTGAACCGCCTTTATGTTGAGGCCTGGCGCTCGGGGTGCAAGGGATGCACCGTATACCGCGAGGGTTCGCGTTCGGGTGTGCTTGTGGCATTGCAGAAGAGCAAGAAATCTGACGACAAGAACGCTGCCGCCCCCACCCCGGCCATCATTCCCCAGCATGTGATCAAGCGCCCGATTGAACTTGAGGCCGACGTGGTGCGTTTTCAGAACAACAAGGAGAAATGGATCGCGTTCGTGGGTCTGCTCGACGGCAAGCCGTACGAGATCTTCACCGGTCTGGCCGATGACGAAGACGGCATCTTCTGCCCCAAGTCGGTTAGTCACGGCAAGATCATCAAGGCGGTCAACCCCGACGGCACGAAACGTTACGATTTCCAGTTCGTGAACAAACGCGGATACAAGACCACAATCGAGGGGCTTTCCGACAAGTTCAACCCCGAATACTGGAACTACGCCAAGCTCATCTCGGGCGTGTTGCGCTACGGCATGCCGATCGACCAGGTTCTCAAGCTTGTGGCCGGTCTGGAACTCGACTCGCAGAGCATCAACACCTGGAAAATGGGCGTCGAGCGCGCGCTGAAGAAATATATCCCCAACGGCACCAACCTCTCGGGTCAGAAGTGCCCCAACTGCGGCCAGGAAACTCTGGTCTACCAGGAGGGCTGCCTGATCTGCACCTCGTGCGGCACATCGAAGTGCGGCTGACCCGGGACTGACATCCGCAAATGTGACATACTCCGATATGGAACTACGACAGCAACGGCTAACCAGGTATGTGACTCCGCTCCGCGAGGGCGGGTCACTCCCTGCCGTGGCTGATGCTGACGACGGTTTCCAGTATGTCGTGAAATTCAGCGGCGCCGGGCACGGCACCAAGGCACTCGTGGCCGAACTGATTGGCTCTGAGGTGGCCCGCGCCATGAAATTCCGCGTACCTGAGGCTGTACTGCTCGAAATGGGCGAGGAATTCGGCCGCACCGAACCTGACGAAGAGATACAGGATCTGCTCAAGGCAAGCCGCGGACTGAACCTCGGACTCCATTATCTTCCAGGCTCGTTCACCGTCGACCCGTATGTGAACCGCATCGACCCCGACACAGCATCGCGCATAGTCTGGCTCGACGCATTCCTCACCAATGTCGACCGCACCACGCTCAACACCAACATGCTCGTCTGGAACCGCGAGCTGTGGCTCATCGACCACGGCGCGTCGTTATATTTCCATCACAGCTGGCGCGACATCGACAAGGCTCCCCTGACCCCTTTCCCATACATCAAGGACCATGCCCTGCTCAGGTACGCCACGCGCCTTGAGGAGGCCGACAGCTGGATGCGCCAGCACATAACGCCTCGCACGCTCGAACATATCGTCGACCTCGTGCCCGACGCGTGGCTGGCATACGAAGGGACCGGCCTGACACCCGACGGCATCCGGCGGGTCTACAAGAATTTCCTCACCACACGGCTCAAGAACCACCGAATCTTCCTCGACGAGGCCATAAAGGCCCATAACGCCCTGCAATGAACCAGCACCTTTATGAATATGCCATAATACGCTATGTGCCCAGGGTCGAACGCGAGGAATTCATCAACGTCGGCCTGGTGATGGTGTGCAAGCGCGCCCGCTGGATAGAGGCGCGTGTCGGCGTCGCGCCCGAACGCCTGGCACACCTGCCCCACGCCCACTGCCGCGAGGAGATTCTCGACCAGTTGCGCACGTTCACCGCCACGGCAGCCGGCACACAAGATTCAGGCCCCATCGGCCTCCTTGAACCCGAAGAGCGTTTCCGCTGGCTCACGGCCGTGAAGAGCTCATGCCTGCAAACATCCCGTCCCCACCCAGGTCTTACCGACAATCTGCAAGCCGAGTTTGACCGCCTCTATGCGCAATACGTCGATTAACACGCTATATTCCAACAATATACCCTTACGCAACCCACATTTGTAAACAAAAGTTAAACAGGCGTAGGGTTACACATCATCACCTCACACCCGTGAATTGTCATATTGCAAGCCGATTTTACTATCCGGCGTCAAAAATCCAACCAAATCGCCCAAACACCACCCTTAACTTCTAATAAAAGTTAAACCGCATTCACTTTTACGCAAAAATATTTTCAACATTCCCCGATACGTCATACCTTTGCTACGTGTTTTTCATGGTATTAGATTTAAGGTTAACTAAGATTGGTTGTCGGGAGACAATCAATTTTTTTTGTGCCTTGGGGAGTAAAAGATACTTGACTTCCGGTTCCATTATTGGTTGACGACGGGAATACAGTTTTCTTTCGGGAAGATTGCGCCTTGTGCGAAAGTGCCGACTTTTTCGGCTAACACATTGATGATCGTGCCCGGTACCACAGCTTTCGAGGTATGCCTCTGACGCCCTAATTTGGGGGTTATTTCTCGGCAAAAAGAAAAGAGAGGAAATCCCGTGAAAAATAGCTAATTTTGTGTAATTAAATCAGCTATGTATATAAAGATACGACAGGAACGACAGGAAGATTATCAAGAAATCAGAGGACTGGTCAAAGAGGCTTTTGCACACGCCGAACACAGCGATGGTGATGAACATGACCTTATCGAGAGGATAAGACATTCCTCGGATTATATACCGGAATTATCACTTGTCGCTGTATCCGGTGACATTGTGCTCGGCCATATAATGTTCAGTAAAATATCAGTCGGTGAATCAGAGGCTATCGCTCTCGCTCCACTTTCTGTCAGAACCGACTGCCAAAGAAAGGGTATCGGCAAATTATTAGTTACGGCGGGACACAGACTGGCTTGTCAAATGGGCCATTCCTGTTCTGTGGTGTTAGGTAATCCTGATTACTATTCAAAATTCGGCTATGAAAAAGCCTTAAATCATGGAATCGTCCCTCCTTTTGATGTTCCGGATGATTATTATCTGGTTCGCCAAATTGATAAGAATTGCGATATTCCCAAAGGAAATGTCAAATATTCAGATGCCTTTGGCTTATAATGGGGCCAATCCCGGCAAGGCGAGTCTGTGATAAGCCGACAACGAAGGAAGGCGGATTATCACTGTCTCGACCCGTGGACGGCTGACCCAAGCGGCAAGGGGGGCGGCCGAAAGGTGTCAGTGCCCGCACCGTCACCTTTTGACCGCATAACCGCCGCCAACAATGCAGCCCCCAGCCTCTTGTCGCTTTAGAATGAATATAACGTGAATCTTTGCCTGGTTCCTACGTTGCTAAACAGTACTCTATAAAGTATTTCCTTTATATTTTCTAAAGAAATGTTCTTCAGTAATATCTAATGTTTAAAGGCATACATGGCTCCATTGCATTTCAATATCTTGAATGTGGCAATAGAGCCATCGTTATATCTTAAATGCTCAATATAAAACCCTTTACACGGGCTTTCAGATAATGGCCGAC
>CALJBF010000010.1 GCA_938027385.1 uncultured Porphyromonadaceae bacterium
GATAACGGGAAGGGAGCCCAGGCAATGGTGACAGAGAAAAAGTGGGCTATTTGACAACTATGTTAAAAAAAGCTTATTTTGGATACCGGAACGGATGCCATTTGTTATATTTGCACAGGCCAATAAATGACCGGCCAGGAATCATGCAAAGAACGCAGGTTCAGGCAAAAGATTCAAATAAAGATTCTTATAAAGGGTATAACGTTAAAATACAAAAGACATGCAGATAGTGAGCGCACGTGAATTCAGAGCCAATCAGGGAAAGTTCCTTACGGCGGCAAAACGGGGGCAGTCGGTACTGCTCACGTCTCGTTACGGCAATTTCAAGATTACTCCCGTCACCGAGGATGATACGCTTACGAGCCGTATCTGTGAGGGGTTGCGTGAAGTGGAACTGATTGAAAAAGGCGTATTGCCGGCCAAAGCTGCAAGCGATTTCCTCGATGAGATTTGAGATATTGACCACTCCACGGTTTGAGCGCGATGCAAAAGCGCTGGCCAAAAGGCACAGGTCTCTGAAAAATGACCTGGCTCTTCTTATTGGCTCACTTTCTGAAAATCCGTTTCAAGGTGATGAGCTGACGCCTGGAGTGCGCAAAATCAGAATGGCGATTGCATCCAAGGGGCGTGGAAAATCGGGAGGTGCCCGCATAATAACGTACACGGTGACTGTCGCGGAGAATAACGGACGTGTCTATCTGATAGATATTTACGACAAGGCCGATTATTCAACGGTGGATGTGGCGGCAATCAAAGCTCAGCTTGACGGACTCGGATAGCCGGTTAATAGTTTGGGCCGGGGGTCAGGAGAAGAAGATGTAGGCGGCGAGGATGCCGGCCAGGGAGCCGGAGATGTCGGCCAGCAGGGCGTAGGGGACGGCGTAGCGGGTCTTGCGGATGCCGACCGAGCCGAAGTAGACGGCGATGACGTAGAACATGGTGTCGGTAGAACCCTGTATGGCGGCTGAGACACGGCTGACAAAGGCGTCGGGGCCGTGGGTGGTCATCAGGTCGACCATCAGTCCGCGCGAGCCTGAGCCGCTGAGGGGTTTCATCAGGGCGGTGGGGAGTGCCTCGACCCACGAGGTGTCGAATCCCAGGGCGCCGACGGCCGCTGTGGTCCAGTCGGTGAGCATTGTCATGGCACCCGAGGCGCGGAACACGCCGATGGCCACGAGTATGGCCACGAGGTAGGGGATGATGGTCACGGCGGTTTTGAAACCTTCGCGTGCCCCCTCGATGAAGGCCTCGTACATGTTGATTTTCTTTATCGCTCCGGCGCTGAGGAAGAGTATGATGACACTGAACAGCAGGAAGTTGGCCACGAGCGATGAATAACGCTCGACCTGCGGCCCCTCCATGCCCGAGAATACCCAGACGATGCCGGCGATTATGGCGCCCATGCCCACGAGCCAGGTTATCAGTACCGGATCGAGCAGGCGTATGCGCTGTTTCAGGCACAGGGTGACGATACCCACCAGCGTTGACACGAAAGTGGCCAGCAGGATTGGCAGGAATACGTCGGTGGGGTTGGCGGCCCCGGCCTGGGCGCGGTACATCATTATCGAGATGGGAATGAAACAGAGTCCCGAGGCGTTCAGCACCAGGAACATTATCATGGCGTCGGTGGCGGTGTCCTTCTCGCGGTTTATGGTCTGCAGTTCCTGCATGGCCTTGAGTCCGAGCGGCGTGGCGGCGTTGTCGAGGCCCAGCATGTTGGCCGAGACGTTCATGAATATCGATCCCATGGCCGGATGGTTGCGCGGCACGCCGGGGAAAAGACGGCAGAAGAGCGGCGAGATCAGCCGTCCGAAGAAACGGACCACCCCGGCGCGTTCGCCGATCTTCATCAGTCCCAGCCAGAGCGACAGCACGCCCGTCAGTCCAAGCGAAATTTCGAACGCCGTGGCGGCCGAGGTGAACGTGCCCCCCATGATCTCCGACCACACACCGGCATCGCCTAAAAACAGCCACCGGTAGAGCGCCATGACGAATGCGATGAAGAAAAACGCTATCCAGATATAATTGAGTGCCATCTGTTCTGTTAATGATTCTCTATAAATGCTACAAAGTTAGGTAAAAAGGGCAGAAATAGCTAATTTTGCACCCTGAAACAGGATTTTACCTCTACAATGATTTTGCGTTTATTCTTAATCTGGCTTATTTTTGCATGGTGCGAGCCGTTTTCCGACGCCTGTGAGACCGTGACGGAATCAGCCGATACTATGGATTGCGGCCTCCTGACAGAGGCCATGGCACCTGTGGCCGCACTCACACAGGCGGCCGATACGGTTGCGGTGATCATGAATCCGGCCGACCAGGCTCCCGACGACATCTATGCCGGCGAGGAGATGGTGGTCACCGACACGCTGGCCGTGATACGCGCCGCCGAGAACCGTTTCCCGGTGGTGGAGATGGCCACGTCGGCCGGTGTTTTCGCGTTTTCGGCACTGTTTGTCGGTGTCGAGCCGTTCGTCAGCTGGCGTCACGAGGCCCAGAAACATATCTCGCAGCACGGGCGCCACAAGACCGAGGTCGACAACTATCTGCAGTATCTGCCGCTTGTGACGCCGTTCGTGCTGGACGTGTGCGGCGTCAAGGGCGAGCACCGTTTCCTCGACAAGGTGCTGCTCACGGGCATGTCATACGCCACGTTCGCGGTGCTCAACAACGTGGCCAAATACACATTCAGGGAGAAACGTCCAGACTCGGACGCCCGCAACTCGTTCCCCTCGGGGCATACGGGCACGGTGGTCACCGGTGCCGAGATTCTGCGCCGCGAATACTGGAACACCAACAAGTGGCTGGCCATGTCGGGCTATGTGGTTGCCGCCGGGGTGGCGTATCTGCGCATACACAACGACCGCCACTGGGTAAACGACGTGATCGGCGGTGCGGCCATCGGCTACCTCTCCACCACGTTCGCCTACTGGATATATCCCAAGATATTCCGCAAGCGTGCGGCCATACATTACAATGACCTGCTCATACGTCAGCGCGATAAAGGGCGCCCGGCGGGCGAGATGGTTGTGGCGGCTCCGTTCGTCACCGGCGGCGGGGGTGGCCTGGCGCTCTCATATACATTCTAAAATTACATCAGATGGACAAGGCCGGAATCTCGGTTGTGATACATACATATAACGCTGAGGAGCACCTCGACAAGGTGCTCGACAGCGTAGCCGCGTTTGACGAGGTGCTGGTGGTCGACATGGAGTCGACCGACCGCACCGTTGAGATCGCCCGGCGCCACGGCGCGCGGGTGATAACTTTCCCGCGCGGCACGCACCGCATCGCCGAACCGGCGCGTCAGACCGGCATTGACTCGGCCACGCAGCCATGGGTGTTCGAGGTCGACGCCGACGAGATAGTTCCCCCAGCTCTCACGGCTTATCTCAAGGGTGTGGCCGCCTCAGACGATGCCCCCGACGGTCTGTGGATGCCGCGCCGCAATTTCTACATGGGGCACGAGATGCATGCCGCGTATCCCGACCACATACTGCGGTTCTTCCGCCGTGAGGGGGCTACATGGGGTCCGCAGGTACATTCCATGCCTCAGGTGCCCGGGCGCGTTGAGCGCATCCCGTCACGGCGGCGCGACCTGGCGCTGATACATCTGGCAAACGAGGATCCCGACGCCCGTGCCGCCAAAGACCTGCGGTATTCAGATTATGAGGTGGCCCGCAAGGAGGCCAGGCGCCGTCATCCGGCCACCGACCTGCTTTGGCGCCCCGCCTATACCTTCATGCGCCGCTATCTGCTGAAGGGCGGCTGGCGCGACGGCGCGCCCGGGCTGGCCTTCGCCGCACAGGGGGCGTGCAACGAGGCGCTGATATGCTGCAAGCTCATAAACCGTAAAAAAGGGCGCAAGGTTGTCCGCTACTGACCGCCGCCACAGATTCGCCGACAGCCTTCAGCGTAAACGCCGCCGTTGGCTGTACCGCTGGCTCTCGGCCATGCGCCGCGAGACCATGCCCGCGCCTTCGGCCGAACCGGTCGATGTGGTGATTCCCGTCATAGAGAAAGATCTTGATGTGCTGCCGCTCTGTCTTGAGGGCGTGCGCCGACAGATGACCAATCCTTTGCGGACCATATATCTTGTGGGTCCGGGCGCCGACGGTTTGTTGCGCCGCACCGCCGCCACACTCGGTTGTGAGTTCGTTGACGAGCGTGATGTGCTGGGTTATAGTCCGCGCGATATCGACGGTGCGGTCACGCCTGACGGCACCGACCGCCGCGGCTGGATTTACCAGCAGTTGCTGAAACTTGCAGGCAACGTGGGCATGTCACGGCATTTTCTTGTTATCGATTCCGATCATATACTTGTGGCGCCGCACACATTCGTCACCGCCGGCGGCCGCTCGGTGCTTTATTGCTCAAAGGAGTACCATGGAGCATATTTCAGGGCCATCAGGCGTCTGATGGGCGGGAATTTTGCCATCGCCCCGCTGTCGTTCGTGGCCCATAAGATGGTGTTTGACCGTGAGCGGCTGTCTGACCTGCGCCATGCTCTTGAGTCGCACGGCGACCGCTGGGACCGTGTCATCTTAGGCGCGCTCGATATGACCGAGGGCGCCAGTCCGTTCTCGGAATATGAGCTTTACGGCAATTTCCTCCCTGTCGGCGAAAAGGTCACCATGCTGTGGCGGCAGAAGGCACTCGCCAAGGCGCCCGGCGCACTCCCGGCTTATGACACACTTGTGGAGCGCTATGGGCGCCACAGACTTTCTGTAACGTTCCCCGACTACAAAAAGAAACTTTAGGCTTGTCATGATATTTGCAAAAGACAAAGGGCGGATGTGCAACAACATCCTGCAGTTCGGCCACTGTTACGCCTGGGCGCGTGAACATGGCCTGAAAGCTGTTTCGATGCGGTTCTGCTACAAATATCCCGGGTTCCGGATACGGCGCGCCCGCGGCCACAATTACCTCACGTATCTGTGGGCCAAATACGGCTCGGCCATGGGGCTGGTGCCGGTGGTGTCGTTTGACGACCCCGCTGAGGATACCGCCTCGGTCAGCGCGAAACTTGCACGGCTTGAGAAAGCCGCGCATCGTCTCCCCGGTGCCGTCATGGCCGGCTGGCAGGTGCGCCATTATGACCTGTTCCTGAAATACCGCGACGAGATTGTCAGCCTTTTTGAATTCGACGACCCCGCGCCGCGCGAGCGCCGTGACAACGAAGTCGTGCTCGGAGTGCATATACGCCGCGGCGACTATGACCGCTGGCACAACGGGAAATACTTCTTTACCGACGACCATTATGCCCGGGCAGTGAGGCATTTTGCGGCTCTTGTGGAGCCTTCGGGGCGCCGGGTGAGGGTAGTCCTCGCCACAAACGACCGCGGCCTTGACGCGGCCGCTTTCGCCCGCAGTCTGGGCGATGCGGTGACCGCTGTCGAGGGTCCCGCCGACTCAGCGGTGGCCGACCTGCGGGCGCTCTCGCAGTGCGATTACATAATGGGGCCTCCAAGCACATTCTCGCTCGTGGGGGCGATGTACCGCGACGTGCCCATCCGTTTCATGACCGCTCCCGAAGAGCCGTTCACACTTGATGATTTCTCGGATTTCGCGCATCTTTTCCGATATGAATACTGAGCAGTCACCCCTCCGAGCCGAGGCTGTGCAGCGCCTCAAGACCAATCTGTGCGCAGGGCGCGAGCCCGAGGGTGCGCAGGTGATCTATGCCGGGCGCAACCGGCTCTACACTGTCGCACTCCCTGACGGCACTGTGGCATGTGTGAAAGATTTCAAACGCGCCGGTCTGCTGAAGGGGATAATATACGGATTCTTCCGCGACTCGAAGGCACACCGCTCGTTCGACAACGCGCGCCGTCTGCTCGACATGGGGTTTGACACCCCGGCGCCGTTAGGGTGGTGCGAGACGCATAAGCGCCTCGGCCTGCTTGACCGGGCATATTATATATGCGAGTTCCGGCCCGATGTGGCCGAGACCCGCTGTTGGGAGGAGTGGCCCGACCGCGATGCGTTTGTCGACGCGCTGGGCCGGGAGATGGCGCGGCTGTTCCGTGGCGGGGTGCTGTTCGAGGATTTCTCGCCCGGCAACGTCATGTATCGCCGCGAGGCCGACGGCAACTACCGTTTCTGCTATGTCGACGTGAACCGCACGCGTTTCGGGCGTCACGGGCGCCGCAAGCTCATGACCATGTTCCGCCGTATCAACATCGTCGAGGCCGAGACCGGCCGTCTGGCCCGCGCCACCGCCCGTGCCCTGGATGAAGACCCCGATCGCATGGAGCGCCGCGCCCTGCGTGTACTGCGCCGTTTCCTTTTCAGCAAAGACCGCGTGCAGAAACCCCTGAAACGTTTTTTCAGGCGCCTCATCCACCCCTTCGCCTGACTCCTCGTGCAGTAAAGCAGATTGTAGGGGTGCATCCCGGTGCATCCTCTCCTTGTGAAAAGGCTCGTCCATTGGTATGAGGATGCACCGGGGTGCATCCCTACACTCTTTTGGCCCAATATATAAACTGTTCTCGGAATATAAGCTGTCCTATAAACTATTGTATCGTGATACTGTTTTTAGGTTAGGGTATTTTGCCTGATTTTCTGTTTTTCAAAAAAATCATAATCATGGATGTGCCTCCTATGCCTCATAGGAATGTTTTGTCTGCGTTGCTGTTTGTTGGTGTGGCGCTGCTGTGTGTGGATGCCATATTCTTCGGTATGCGGAAACCGTGGCTGCTTTGGGTGGCATACGGTCTGTATGTGTTGTCGACCGGTTATAAGGTTTACCACGGGTACCGGCAGGGATGCAAGCTGTATTGCGCGTATCAACTCGGCGGGGTGGTGCTTGTAGGAATTTTGTTGTATCTGATAAATCTGATGTGATGGCGGCGATGTGTATTGTGATTCTGTTTGTGGCGGTGGCATGTTTCATGGTTTCGTTCACCGGGAGGGTATTGGCGCATCTTGCGTTAAAGCGCAGGCGGATTGACGAGGCCCGGTGCCGACGCCGGTTGAAGGTCTGTAAGATTTTCGGACTGACGGCCACCGCGCTGACATTTGTCGCCATAATCGTTTATCTGGTTCTTCTTGTCTGACAGGCGGGATTTTTGGCTGAAATTGCAGTGTTTTTTGCGGACAACGGGTTGTGTGTTGGAAAATATTCGATTCTCAGAGCGTTAAAATCGGGCTTGGCTTGTCGTAATTTATTGTGACATAGTATTTTATGCTCAGATATGCCGTGGGTGTGATTTTTGAACTGAAAAATCGGCAAAATGTGAGGTTACAGGATATTGGGGTGTGATTTGTTGGCGCCAAACGAAAAACGGGCAGAGTATTGACTTTTTAAGGGGGATTGTCTACCTTTGTAGGTATTTTTGCTTATGAACGACGTCAATCGCAAAAACGAAAAATTCCAGTGGCTGACCCGGGGTAGGGTAGGGGTTCCCGAACTCGACTACGGTGTCATCGCCCGATGGATTGAGATGGTCGCCGCCGATCACGACAGGTTGTGCGGCCCGCTGTCGTATATCTTCTGTGACGACGATACGATAATCGATGTGAACCGCCGGTTCCTCAACCACGATTATTACACCGACATCATCACGTTTGACGATTCGCGCGGACGTCTGATCCGCGGCGACATGTTCATTTCGCTCGACACCGTAGCCTCGAACGCTGAGATGCAGGGCGCCACTTATGACCGCGAACTGCGCCGCGTGATAATCCACGGCGTGCTGCACCTCTGCGGCATAAACGACAAAGGTCCCGGCGAACGCGAGATCATGGAGGCGCACGAAGACCGCGCCCTCGCCATGCTCGACACGCTTGAATCAGGCGCTTAAACGGGTTGTCGGTGTGTGTAAATATAAGTAAATCAATCGTTTAAAATCAGTTTATCAGTTTTGCGTCTCGATTATGATGTGATTGTGGTGGGTGCCGGCCATGCCGGTTGCGAGGCGGCCTCGGCGGCTGCCCGGCTCGGTGCATCCACTCTGCTGATTACAATAGACCTGAACAAGATAGCCCAGATGAGCTGTAATCCGGCCGTAGGCGGTATAGCCAAGGGCCAGATTGTGCGCGAGATTGATGCGCTCGGCGGCCGTATGGGCGTGATAACCGACCGTGCGTCGATACAGTTCCGCATGCTCAACCGCTCGAAGGGCCCGGCAATGTGGAGCCCGCGCGCACAGATTGACCGCATGCGGTTTTCGGAATACTGGCGCCGCGAGCTTGAACAGACTCCGAACCTGTGGATGTGGCAGGACTCCGTTACCGGCCTGACCATCGACAACGATGGCGAGAAACCGCGTGTCACAGGCGTGGAAACCGCTCTCGGCATGAAATTCACCGCCCGCGCCGTGGTGCTTACAAACGGCACCTTCCTGAACGGGCTGATGCACATTGGCCGCGTGCAGCTTGCCGGCGGCCGCTGTGCCGAGCCTCCCGCCACCGGCATTACCGAACAGCTGCGCGGACTCGGATTCACCGCTGACAGGATGAAGACCGGCACGCCGGTGCGCCTCGACGGCCGCACCATACATTTCGACCTCACTACGCCGCAGGAACTTGAGGAGGATTTCCATCATTTCTCGTACCTGCCCGGTGAGCGGTCAAAGCTGCGCCAGCGCCGTTGCTACAACGTCTGGACCGGCCCGGAAACCCACGAAGTGTTGCGTCGCGGACTGCCTGACTCGCCGCTCTACAACGGCCAGATACAAAGCATCGGCCCGCGCTACTGCCCCTCGATTGAAACAAAGATTGTGACCTTCGCCGACAAGGAATCGCATCAGCTTTTCCTTGAGCCGGAAGGGGAGGAGACAACCGAATATTACCTCAACGGGTTCTCGTCGTCACTGCCTATCGACATACAGATCGAGGCTCTGCGCACCATCCCGGCGCTGAAAGATGTGCATCTGTTCCGCCCGGGGTATGCCATAGAATACGACTTCTTCGACCCCACGCAGTTGCGTCATACACTTGAGACAAAACTCGTCGACAACCTCTTCTTCGCCGGTCAGATTAACGGCACTACAGGTTACGAGGAGGCCGCCGGACAGGGACTCGTGGCAGGTGCCAACGCCGCTTTCCGCGCGCTCGATGCCGACAGCACCGCGCCGCGGCAACTTGCTCTCAGGCGCGATCAGGCCTACATCGGCGTGCTGATCGACGACCTCGTGACAAAGGGTGTCGACGAGCCTTACCGCATGTTCACCTCGCGTGCCGAATACCGCATACTCCTGCGTCAGGACGATGCCGACGCACGCCTCACGCCCCTTGCGTTCGAGCTGGGGCTGGCGGGGCAGGAGAGGTTAGACCTGCTGAACGAGAAGATACGTCTGCGCGACGGCCTGATCGACTATATCCGGACGACCTCGATAAAGGCTGCTGACATCAACGCCATCTTCGAGGCGGTCAACAACAGCGAGGCGCTTGCCGGCACTATGGCCGAACTTACCCCCGTGACCGACGGCTGCAAGCTGGCGCAGCTTGTGCTCAGGCCACAGCTCAACATAGCGCTACTTGCCTCGCATCACGCAGGTCTGGCCGCCATGATTGAGGCGCTCCCCGCCGACCGTCGCGACGAGATAACCGAGTCGGCCGAGGTGTTGCTGAAATATGACGGCTACATACAGCGCGAGGCCCAGCAGGCCGAAAAGCTCAACCGTCTTGAGTCGGTGCCCCTCGGCGACAGGTTCGACTACACGTCGATTACAGCCCTCTCCACCGAGGCGCGGCAGAAACTTGACCGCATACGCCCGGCCACCATCGGCCAGGCGTCAAGAATCCCCGGCGTGTCGCCCGCCGACATAAATATCCTCCTGCTTATGTCGGGGAGATAAGCCGAAAGACAGGCTGATGATTGTTTCACGTGGAACATAGTCAAGTGGCGAT
The DNA here is from genome assembly GCA_938027385.1 of uncultured Porphyromonadaceae bacterium. Lineage (GTDB taxonomy): Bacteria > Bacteroidota > Bacteroidia > Bacteroidales > Muribaculaceae > UBA7173. The sequence goes on from CALJBF010000010.1 coordinate 9,856, forward strand.
TCTCCAGCCGGTTACACAGCAAAGAAATTTTTAACCTCAAAGATACTACCTAAAAGAAAAGATATGGATTTCATCAAGTCAAAAGTCCGCGATGTGCAGGATTTCCCGCAGAAGGGTATTCTCTTCAAAGATCTCACCACGGCTTTCAAGGATCCGCGTGCGCTCCATGAAATCGGGGTCTCGCTGGCCGACCTTTATCGCGGCAAAGGTGTGACCAAAGTTGTCGGCATCGAGTCGCGCGGCTTTATCGGCGGTTCGATTCTGGCGTTTGAACTCGGCGCCGGATTCGTGCCTGTGCGCAAGCCCGGCAAACTCCCTGCCGACACGCTCAAGGCATCGTATGAAAAGGAATACGGCACCGACACCATCGAGATTCACCGCGACGCCATCACTCCCGACGATGTGGTGGTGCTGCATGACGACGTGCTCGCCACCGGCGGTACAATGGCCGCCGCCTACAATCTGGTGAAACAGATGAACCCCCGCAAGATCTACATTAACTTCATCATCGAGCTTGCAGCCCTCGCCGGCCGGAAGAACCTCCCCGCTGATGCCGAGGTAACCTCGCTGATTTCGTTCTGAGACATGGCGCACGTGCCCCTCCCGCAGGGGTACTTGCGTTCCGGTATTTTGCCGGCCGTGTGACAGTGTGTGCCGCCGGCCGGCAATATGTATGTTTTTCTGACAACATGGCGTGTTTTGCCGACTATTCGGCCAACATAATTGCCGGAGTAAAGCGTTATATCTGTACCGGATTTCTACCGGCACGTTAAAACTGTTTTACATCCATTACATGAAATTTATGTATAAGGGAAAAAGATTGCTCACGGTTTGCCTGGCCGCTGCGACGGTGGCATCGGGGTGGGGTGGTTTCACCTTGGCCGCCGATACGTTCGAACCGCTCAAATATGGAAATTTCGACCACTGGGTCACACGACAGATAAAGGAATCTCACGTCATCGGCGGAAACGAGAAGAATCTTTACGAGATAGGGCCGACACAGACCATTGTCGGCTCGATACCTTACGTCAACAAGGGGGGCTCGCCGTGGGCCACCTCGAATGTGCTTGCCAAGGTGGCCGGCGTCACCAAGGGGAGCAATGCCGTTTTTCCCGACACTCACGGCGCCGGAAAATGCGCCAAACTCACCACGATGATGGAGCAGTGCAAGGCGCTCGGCATCGTCAATATCGACGTTCTGGTGGCGGGATCGATCTTCCTGGGCCGTTTCTTCGAGCCGGTGAAATCGACTTCAGAGCCGTATTCGAAGATGGAGATGGGGATTCCGTTCACGCGCCGTCCGAAAGCGTTGCAGTTCGACTATAAGCTTGAGATGCCCGTGCACAACGACCGCGTGTATTCGTCAGGTTTCGGTAAGAAAAAGACATACCCCGGCCATGACCAGGCCGAGGTCTACATCATACTTCAGCGCCGCTGGGAGGATGCCGACGGGAACCTGTACGCCAAACGTGTCGGCACAGGGCGCCAGCGCTACGGCAAGTCAACCAACGGGTGGGTTACCGGCCACCGCATTCCGGTGGAATACGGCGACATCACCGGCAAGCCTGGTTACGCCTCGTGGAAGGGACTCATCCCCGCCGACAAAAGCTATTACGCCCGCAACTCGAAAGGGAAGATGGTGCCGGTGAAAGAGGTTGGCTGGGACGCCCCCGACGCCACCCCCACGCACCTGCTGATAATGGCCTCGTCGGGCAGCGGCACCGCCTATATCGGCACCCTCGGCCTCACCCTCTGGGTCGATAACATGGGGCTGGTTTATTAGGCAGCCACACGCAGCACACAGCAGGGGCGCCGCGTCTGAAATGATGCGGCGCCCCTGACGTGTATTATGAGGCTGTGTGCGGGCGATGGTGCGTTATTTTGCCAGAGCCTTCAGCCACGCCGAGAGTTCTTCGGTCATCTGGTCATGGCCGGGGAAACCGGTCGAGAAACCGAAACCGTGGCCGCCGGTGGGGTAGACATGCAGGCTTACCGGCACGCCGGCCTTGGTAAGTGCCTGGTAATAAGCGATTGAGTTGCCCGGTTTTACAATAGGGTCATCGTTTGTGGCAAGGATAAAAGCCGTTGGAGTAGAGTCGGTTACATGCAGCTCGGGGCTGTAGGCAAGCACCATTTCGGGGGTGGCGTCCTTGCCCAGGAAGTTGTTGCGCGAGTCGCTGTGCGTGAGTTGCGGCGTCAGCGAGATTACCGGATATATCAGCACCTGGAAGTCGGGAGCCGCGGCCATGGGGCGGTTCTGCGGCGCGTTGGCCGGCTGTTTCAGCAAGCGGGCGTCGGGAGCCTGCGATACGGCGGTTGTGGCGGCAAGGTGACCGCCGGCCGAAAAGCCCATCACGCCCACGCGAGAGGGGTCAATGCCAAGTTCGGCCGAGTGCTGTTTGAAATATCCTACAGCGCGCTGTGCGTCGTCGATCGGCGTCTCGGGGTTCCCTTTGGGGAGGCGGTATTTCAGGATGCCCACCGTGAAGCCCTGGCCGGTGAACCAGTCGAGCCAGTCATACCCCTCGTTCTGCATCGAGACGAAGGCGTAGCCTCCGCCCGGAATCATCACCACCGTCGTGCCGTTGGCCTTCCCCTCGGCAGGGCGCGCTATCCACATCTCAGTGGAATCGGCCGGAGTGCCGTCGGGGTTCTGCAGACCGGTATTCCAGGCCACGCGCACAGGCTCGGGCTTTGGTTCGGGCGTCTGTTTTTTCTTTGCCGATAGGGGGAGCAGGGTTGCCGCGGCCACTGTGGCGCAGGCGGCGAGTCGGAGTAGTTTCATGGGTATGTGATGTTGAATAGTGTTTCGTGTCGTGGCTGTATTATGCAAGGTGATGATGCAAATTTTGCCACGCAAAGATATGCAAAAATCGGCGAATTTCGTAAATTTGCATTTCATTGGAATAGTCTGTACAGACTGTCTGGATTCAATCATCATAAATGGACAATACAGAAAACAAACATACTGCGACGAATATGGCACCTGGTGCCGACGGCATGGTGACGCTGCCCGGCGCCCCAGCGCCGATGACGCCCGAGAACGCCCGGCTCTATCAGGAGCTCGGGGTGCGCCCCGACGTGCTCAACGCCGACGATGTCATGCGCATGGTGCCGAAACTGGCGGGTCACCGGAAGCTGGTGAACGGCCTGCTGAAATTCCTTGCCATCGACAAGGTGAACAACCTGCACGCCCATAACTGCACAACCCCCGGTCCCGGGTTCGTGCACGGCCTTCTGCATGACCTCGACATAAAGATCGAGGTGGAGAACGCCGCTGTGTGGGAGAATCTTCCGCAGGGAGCCTTCATCACCGTGAGCAATCACCATTTCGGCGCGCTCGACGGCATCATCCTCATCGACCTCATCGCCCAGAAACGGCCCAGGTACAAGGTCATGGTGAATATGTTCCTCGACTACATCACCGCCATGCGCCCCAACTTCATCGCTGTCGACGCCCATGCCACAGCCGACCCGAAAAAGAAAGCCGTGTCGATGCAGGGAATCAAGGAGGCCATCAGGCTCGTGCGTTCAGGCGAGCCCGTCGGGTTCTTCCCGGCCGGTGCCGTCGGCAAGGTGAACTGGCGCGGCCGTCTGCAGGATCGCCAGTGGCAGCCCTCGATCATCCGCCTCGTGCAGCAGCTCAAGGTGCCCGTGGTGCCCATCTTCTTCCACGGCTCGCAGTCGTGGTGGTTCAACTTCCTGGGCGTGGCATGCTGGCAGCTGCGCACCCTGCGCCATCCGGCCGAGGTGTTCCGCAAGCATCACAAGACATTTAAGGTCACGTTCGGCGACCCCATCCCGGTCGAGCAGATCGTGGCCCACAGCGGCTCGATCGACGAGCTGGGCGCCTTCCTGCGTCATGAAACATACCGTCTGCGCGATGAAAAAAATCCCGCGTGGAAGACCATAACCCTGCGTCAGTGACATCAGACCGAATGGATCAGCAGGTACAGCAGGCAAAGGCCAGATTCGGCATCGTGGGCAACGACCCGCGGCTCGAAAAGGCGGTAAGGCGCGCCCTGAAGGTCGCGCCCACCGACATGTCTGTGCTTGTCAGGGGCGAGAGCGGTACGGGCAAGGAGTTCTTCCCGCAGATCATACACGCCTTCTCGCGCCGCAAGCATGCCCGCTACATCGCCGTGAACTGCGGCGCCATCCCCGAGGGTACCATCGACTCCGAACTGTTCGGCCACGAGAAGGGTGCCTTTACCGGGGCCGTGGGGCAGCACAAGGGTTACTTCGAGGAGGCCGACGGCGGCACCATCTTCCTTGACGAGGTGGCCGAACTGCCGCTCACCACACAGGCGCGCCTGCTGCGTGTGCTTGAGAGCGGCGAGTTCCTGAAGGTCGGTTCGTCGCAGGTACAGAAGACCAACATCCGCATCGTCGCCGCCACCAATGTCGACCTGCTCCGGGCCATCGCCGAGGGTCGGTTCCGCGAAGACCTCTATTACCGTCTGGCGTCGGTCGAGATCCAGGTGCCCCCGTTGCGCGAACGTGGCCGCGACCTGCATCTGCTGGCGCGCAAGTTCGCCGGTGATTTCGCCGAGCAGCACTCCATGGCGCCGGTGACGTTTGCCCCCTCGGGCGCCTCGGCACTCGAGCGCTACCGCTGGCCCGGCAACGTGCGTCAGCTGCGCAATGTGGTGTCGCAGATGGCGCTTTTCGAGGCCGGCAACGAGCTTGACGCCGCCACCGTGCTCGACTATCTGCCCGACCAGGCGGCCACCTCCACACCGGTGAGATACGAGGGTGGGGGAGACAGCGCTCCCGGACGCTATGAGCGCGAGCGTGAAATGCTGTTCAACCTCATTTTCCGCCTCCAGGGCGAGATTGACGAACTTCGCCGCAGGGTCGACGATGTAGACCCGGATCAGGGCGCCACAGCCCCCGGAATCGCGCCGCGCGCGGCTCTGCCTGCCGGACTGCCGCAGTATCACCCTGAGGTCACCGACATCCATGCCGTCGAGGCCGACGAAACCGCTCCTCTGGCGGGCGCCCCCGAGGCACGGCATGCCGTGGCGCACGCCGCTGACGGAGCGCCGCTCACGCTCGAGGATACCGAACGGCAGACCATAATCCGGGCGCTTGAGTCAAACGGTTGGCGCCGCAAGGCCGCCGCCCGTCAGCTCAACATCTCAGAACGTACCCTCTACCGCAAAATAAAGGAATACCGGCTCGGCGACAGCACCGCCCCTGACCGTGACGAACCCTGACCGCGAAACAATGAACCTGAAACCGATCATCAACCGCATAAAACCCCGCGCCGCGCGACTGGTGGCCTTGCCTCTGCTGGTCTTTGCCCTGCTGTGCGTGCCGCAGGGGTGCCGCGTGAGCCTGCAGTTCAACAGCTCGGCCCTCGACTATAACATCTACAAGACAATCCATGTGGGCGAGTTCCCAATCCGTGCTGCGCTGGTGTACGCCCCGCTGCAGCAGACGTTCGAGAACGAGCTGCTCGACTACATCACCCGCAACACGCGCCTGCAGACCACCGACGGCGCCTCTGACATCAACCTGGAGGGGGAGATCACCGGCTACAACCTCACCCCGCAGGCCGTGACCGAAGACGCCTACGCCTCGATGACGCGCCTCACCATCACCGTGCGTGTCAGGTACACCGACGCGCACAACGACAAGAACGACGTTGACCAGACATTCTCGGCTTATCGCGACTTCGACGCCTCGATGATGCTCACCGACGTGCAGGAGGAGCTGTGCCAGCAGATCTCGAAAGAGCTCGTAGACCTTATCTTCAACGCCACCCTCGGCAACTGGTAACGGGCCGCCCGGGGCCCGTTGCCCCCGTTACTCACCGCCACCACCGCTGTGGCTCCCACAAACGCCCCGGTTCAGTTATCGGCCCAGCTGGGCCGATAACCCGACAAAGACAGCACGCACGGCACCCCTTGCCGCCCGCTATAACACCCACCACTCAACATGTCACAGGCACAGCTGAAATCACTCATCGAAGGTCATGGCGCCGACCCCGCCTGGGTCGACGAGGTGACGCGCCGCTATCCGTTTTTCTCCCTCCCCGGAGCAATGACGGTCAAGGCGGCCACGCATCCCGCCGCCCAGGACCTGATGTTGCGGCTGGCGCTCACCACACACGGCGCCGACGCCCTGGCGCATCTTACCGGCGAGGCCGACACCCGTTTCGACAACTTCTATCCCCCCGCACGAAAAGTGGAGACACCCACCACCTCAAAAGCCATCGACGATTTCCTGGAACGGTACGGAAACCAGTCAGACGAAGAGAATGCCCTTCTGGAGCGCATGATCTTCAATCCGGTGCCCGACTATGCGCAGCAGCTCGCGCGCGAGGCCGACGAAGACCTTCCAGGCGCCGTCGAGACCGCCGACGACTCGCACCAGGCGCGCATAAACCGTTTCATCCTGGCCGAGCACAAGCGCCGGCATGTGCCCTCGCCGGTCGACGAGACCCCTGCGCCCCCGGCTCCCGCAAAGCGTGCCGCAGTGACCGTCGACAAGCCCGCTCCGGCCCCCGAACAGTCGTTGCTCAGCGAGAGTCTGGCCAAGATTTACATCAAAACCCGCAAATATGAGCGCGCATACGAAATTCTTAGCCGCTTAAGTTTGGAATTTCCCGAAAAAAGCGCTTACTTTGCAGACCAATTGCGATTTTTGAAAAAACTGATAGTCAACGAGAAATATCGCAGTTTGTCAAATCAGGGTGAAAACGCCCCCAAATCATAAGAAATCTAAAGGAATTATCCAACGATATGTACACTTTCATTATCATTCTGACAGTAATTGTTTCAATCCTGCTGATAATCGTTGTGCTCGTGCAGAAATCAAAAGGCGGCGGTCTGGCATCGTCGTTCGCCGGCTCGAACCAGCTGATGGGCGTGCGCCGCACAAATGACTTCATCGAGAAGGCAACCTGGACTCTGGCCGCCATCATCGGTCTGCTGGCCATCATCTCTGTGTTCGTGATGCCCCGCAACATGGTGCAGAGCGGTACCCGCGTGAAACCCGTGCAGACCACTACCGTTGTCGGTGGCGCTGCTTACGAGACTCCCGCTGCCGCCGCTACACCGGCCGCACAGGCTCCCGCCACCGAGGCCGAGGCTCCTGCCGCTCCCGCCGACACGGCCAAATAATCATCAGGTCAACACAATCAGAAATACATTATGGGAGTGCCGCTCACACAGGGGCGCTCCCTTTGTTGGTGTTTTCACATGCCAGTTTACACACAGATGAAAAGCAGTAAACTCATGGCTGTCGCAGGCATGACCATGGTCATGACCGCACTCACATCCTGCAACGGCCTCTCCGACTACGAGAAGACCCTCGTGGGTTCATACTACAACACTGCGCTTTCCGACATGAAACCCGCCATCGAGCTCAGGGCCGACCGCTCGGCCACAGTGAGGGCCATCCGTCCCGGCGACCTCACATACTCGGTATCGGCCACCTGGAAAGCCACCGGTGACTCTCTGATTCTTGTGCCCGACGCGTCGAGCATCGTGGTCGAGGAGGGTGACCCCATGGCCGTGGGAAATGTGGCTCCGCGCTTGTCGTGGCCCATCGTGAAATGCAACGAGCAGACCCTTACCCTGGTGCGCGACCGCAATACCATCGACTACAAGCGCCGGTATGAATGACCGTCCGGCGGCCTATGCGTCGTCAGAACCTTTACGGTTCCGGCGCGCCGGCATGCCCTCTTTACTTCAGAAAATTGCTGAAACCTGACTATGAGAACCTTACAGCTTATCTTGCTTACAATCGCCCTTGCCGTCGGAATGGCCCGCTGCACATCGGGGTCTGATGCCGTGGCCGAACAGATCGAATCGGCCCGCGACGCCGTGGCAGCCGAGCGCTATGACGAGGCACAGACCATCTGCGACAACCTCACGCGCAACGGACTTGACGGAATGACCGAGACCACCCTCGGGCGTCTCGCCATCATATACATGCAGCTGTCGGACCACGCCCATTACGACGAGAACGCCGCCGTGGCCACCGAGTGCATGCGCGAGGCCCTGAAAGTCTCCACAGACTCACTGGCCGCTTTCAGCCGCAGCCTCACCCCTGCCGAGCAGGTGCCGTTCGCCCTTGTGCGCCGTATAGCAGGCGGCATAGACAATCCGATTGACCTGATGTCGGCCGATATTGCCGGCGAAGATGGCCTCGGCGATGACTGTGACCACGCCGCCGACTCTATCGACGGTACGCATATCCACTGAGACACATCCACAAACATACCGGAAACATACCTCCATGGACTGGAAATCGCAACTTGAATCACTGAGACAGGATATGCCCCCTGCCGCCCCCGAACCAGAAGAGGCTCCCGCCGCAGAGCAGGTTCCGGCCGAGAAGGCGCGCCTTGACGTGATGCTTGACCGCAAAGGCCGCAAAGGGAAAGAGGCGACCATCGTGGCCGGATTCACCGTCAGTGACGACCGTGTTGCCGAGATTGCCGCGACGCTCAAAAAACGGCTTGGATGCGGCGGTTCGTCGCGTGGCGGGGAAATCCTCATCCAGGGCGACAAACGCCGTGAGGTGGCCTCTATTCTCGCCTCACTGGGCCTTAAGAACCGTGTCATCTGATTCCGGAAGGCCATACCTCCCATCCTTCCCATAATTCCCATCTCTCCCATAACTCCCACCTTTCCCACCTCTCCCATAATTTCTCCCGCCCTCAGCCTGCCATGAAAACCTACAAAATGTACCCCACAAGCATAAACGCACGCTATGTCGACGAAATCGTCGAGCATTTGCGGCGCGGCGGTCTGGTAATCTATCCGACCGACTCACTGTATGCCATCGGGTGCGATGCTCTGCAGAACCGCGCCGTCGAGCGCGTATGCCGCCTGAAGGATATAAATCCGGCAAAACAGCGCCTCTCGATAGTCTGCGCCGACATCTCGCAGGCCAGTGAATACGCCCGCATCGACAACGAGGCTTTCCGTCTTATGCGTGCCAACCTGCCGGGGCCGTTTACTTTCATTCTGCCGGCCACCACACGTCTCTCAAAGGCTTTCAAGGGGCGTAAGGAGGTAGGTGTGCGTGTGCCCGACAATGCCATAGCCACCACTCTGGCCGAGGCGCTGGGCAACCCCCTGCTGTCGGCCACGGCGCTGTGGCCCGATGCCGGCGAGGATGCGGATCCCTGCCGTCCCGAGGTGCTTGAGACGCATTATGCCCGCGATGTGGATGTGCTTATTGACGGCGGCGACGTGCCGGACCGCGAGACTGCGGTGGTCAGTCTGCTTGACGGCGACCCCGAAATACTGCGGGAAGGCCCCCGCGAGCTTTCAGAAGTCTGAATTTCAGAATGTAAAGGCATCCGGCGGTGGCTGCCACGGCCATCACTGCGGCCGTTTCCCACCCGAGCCATGTGCGGGCGGCGGCGCAGGCCGCGGCCGTCAGCGTTACAGTTGCGGCCATCTTGATTGCAGAGTTTCTGAGGGTGAGCCCCAGGCGCCGGTAATATATCACCGCCACGACTACGGTATAGGCCGCGTACCAGGCCACGTATGCCGCCCCGAGGCTCTCCAGACCCCAGAGCCGGTAGCAGATCATGTTGCAGAGAAGGTAGAACAGGGCCGACAGCGCCTCAGACCAGAGGTACGCCTTGCCGTCGCCCCGCGCGAGTATGGCGAACGCCATGCACCACGACACCGCGCGGAATACCGTTCCGGGGGCCGCCCAGGTCACGAAGGGCGTCATCACAAGGAAATCTGACTTATACAGCAGCGTTATCACCGGCCTGTCGAACGCCGTGAGCAGTGCCACGGCGGGGAGTACGACCGTCAGCACCACCGAAATCTCGTGTGACACCGCCAGCGACGAGCCGCGCCGCGAACCCGCCATCCCCGCCAGTCGCGGGAAAAATTCCATTGAGATTGCCGTGAAAACCACTCCTAAATAGCGGTTCACAATGGTGAACCCGGCCTGGAAATAGCCGGTCTCGGCCTCTGAGCCGTTGGTGTTGAGCCACGACATGAACACGAACGACACGAATGCCGTAAGGAACTCGCTGACAGTAAGGAACGCTCCTAAAATGACCAGACTGCGCCCCATGGCCAGTGATTCGCCCCACGAGCTTTTCTCTTCGGGCGAGGGCACGCGTTCGCGGTAGAATCCCAGTCCGATCCACGAGCATGCGGCAAATGCCACTATTGAGGGTGCTATCGATTCAACGCCCCAGAAACGATACATCGGTATCGACACCAGCAGACCCCCGACGGTGCCCCATGTGGCGCCGTGCGCGAGTCGCCGCAGGCGTTTCATCCCCTGGAACACAGCCCCTTCTGCCGCCGATAGCGCCGACAGCAGTACGGCCACGGCAAGCAGGGCGAAACTCCAGGCGTGCGACGCGTCGCCGAACGAGAAACGGCTCAGCGGCACCGCCAGCGCCAGTGTGGCCAGCGCGCCGAAAAGTCCCAGTATCCAGGCCCAACGCCTGACGGCAAGCACCGTGGCATAGAGCGACTGTCGCGGCGCCGAGGCTATCGAGCGCACCGCGCTGGTGCGCAGGCCAAGCTGTGAGAGGGTGGAGATCATCTCGAGCGCCGAATTGAATATGCCGAACAGGCCGATGCCCGCGGCACCTATCCAGAGCGCCACAAGCTTGACACGCACCACCGAGCAGAGCATCTGTATGCCCTGCACCCCCGTGAAGATGCCCAGTACCTTGACAATCCTCGCGGTAGCCGATGTGGTGTGTCTGCTCTCAGCCATTGCCGCGCTAAGTTACGAAAAATGCGTGATATTCATTATTCGGCTATGGGTTCCGAGAGCTTTCCGGGCGAGAGGTAGACGGTGCCCGGGCCCGTGACCTGCAGCATGCTCAGCCCCTCGCCGCCCACAAGGTTCTTGAACGACCACCGCACCGAAATCTGGTGCTCGGGTATCGAGCGCAGGGCTATGATATGGTCTTCGTCCAGCTCGACGGTCTCACCCGGGGCGAGATCGAGCGTCATCGGGGTGCCTTTGGTGCCGAGGAATACGGTGGCATTCCCCGAAATCTTCTGCATGAAAAGTCCCATGCCGCCGAATATTCCCGACGCCGAGAGTTTTGAATTTACCTCGACGCGGCGGTCCGAGGCCACATAGCCGCCGCTGTGGCAGATCAGAGTCTCGCCGTCGAGCTGTATCGGCAGCAGGCCGAAACGGCTCCCTATGGCCAGTTTGCGCGGCACGTTCACGGCGTTGCGCAGTTTCATTATGAAGAGTGACTCGCCCGAGAGCTTGGCGCCCAGCAGACGCCTGAGTCCCGAGCCGTTGAGGCTGACCTCTTTCTCTATGCCCCCTTCAAGGTAGATTACCACTCCTTTTTCGGCGTAGAATTCCTCGCCTGGGGCGAGGGTTACCTCAAGGTGCTGAACGAAATTACCGACAAGTTTGCATTGCATGGTGGGGTGATGGGGTGGGTTAGGTAGGTTAGGGGAATGTGACTTATGTAACTTATGTAACGGATGTGGCTTATGTAGCTTATGGGAATCAGAAAGGCGATGTGCCGCCCCGCTTGCGGGAACACGGCGCATCGCCTTTGTGGTATTGCCTTGCGGCGGCGAGGCTATGCCTCGGTTGCGAGGGGGGTTATGCCTCGGCCGCGGGCTGTACGTTGATGAACTGGCGGCCTTCTTTTCCGCTGGTGAACACCACGGTGCCGTCAACAAGAGCGTAGATGGTGTGGTCTTTGCCCATGCCTACGTTCAGGCCCGGGTGGTGCACTGTACCGCGCTGACGTTTGATGATGTTGCCTGCTTTGGCGAACTGGCCGCCAAAAATCTTAACACCGAGTCGTTTCGATTCCGACTCACGGCCGTTCTTCGACGAGCCTACACCTTTCTTATGTGCCATGTTGTGTTGTCAGGATTTTTGGTTAAGCAATGACGTCTTTGATCACGATCTGAGAGAACATCTGGCGATGTCCGTTTTTGCGACGGTAGTCGTTGCGGCGTTTTTTCTTGAAAACGATGACTTTGTCGCCTTTCACGAGGGGACGTTTAACCTCGCAAACAACTTTTGCCCCTTCCACGGTGGGCGCGCCGACTTTGACGGCACCGTCGGCATCTACGAGGAGAACGCGGTCGAACTCTACGGTTGCGCCCTCTTTGGTCTCGTCGCCGAGATAGTGGACATACAGGAATTTGCCGGCCTCGGCTTTGAACTGCTGTCCCTGGATTTCTACGATAGCGTACATTAAAGCTATGATAATTAATAGGTTATACCCGTGGGCGAACCGTTGCCGGCTGCTTATTCCAAGCCCACTGCGGCCAAAAATGCTTGCAAAGTTAGGCATTTTCCCGCTGACTCACAATATTTTCGCCGAAATTTTATTTGCCCGCCTCACGCAGAATTGTTAATTTTGCGTCATCTTTTAATTGGGGGAGTTTGCGGAACCCGGCAGTGATTGGCCGCAGAAGCGGTTCCGAACCACCCTCTCTGACCTCAACAGCTACTCCGATGGGTACCAACAACAGCGGGGAACGGCGCGACTCGGTCGTGATCATCCCCATGTACAACGAGAAAGAGAACGCCGCCGCCATCATCGACGCCGTGATGGCCCTCCCGCACGGGTTTGACGTGCTGGTGGTCGACGACAATTCGCCCGACGGCACCGCCGACATCGTCCGCTCGAAGATGCAGCAGTATCCCGGCCGGGTCGACATCATCTGCCGCGCCGGCAAGCTTGGCCTCGGCACAGCCTACATCGAGGGGTTCCGCCGCGCGCTTGATCGCGGATATGACTTCGTGTTCGAGATGGACGCCGATTTCTCGCACGATCCCAAAGACCTCGAACGCCTCTACGCGGCATGCGCCACCGGCGGCATGGATGTGGCCGTGGGCTCGCGCTATCTCACGGGCGTGAATGTGGTGAACTGGCCCATGGGGCGCGTGCTCATGTCATATTTCGCCTCGAAATACGTGCGGTTCGTCACCGGACTCGACGTACACGACACCACGGCCGGATTCTGCTGTTACCGCGCCGAGGTGCTGCGCACCATGGAGCTTGACAAAATCCGTTTCAAGGGGTATGCCTTCCAGATCGAGATGAAATTCACCGCCTCGAAATGCGGTTTCCGCGTCGGCGAGGTTCCCATAGGGTTCGTGAACCGTGTGCTCGGCACGTCGAAGATGTCGTCGGGCATCTTCGGCGAGGCGCTGTTCGGCGTCATAAAGCTGAAAGTGGGGTCGTGGGGCCGCAAGTTCCCGCAGAAACAGACAGCGACACGCCCATGAGACTGATAGCCAATGCAGAGGTCATCAACGACGGGCGCCGTCAGACCGCGGTCATCACCGTGGGCGACGACGGCCTCATTGCATCCGTCGACCCCGGGCATGTCGACCTGCGCGACATCGACCCCGCGGCATACGCCGTAACCGACGCCGAAGGGCTGTGGGCCCTCCCCGGCGTGATTGACGAGCATGTGCATTTCCGCGACCCCGGCATGACCGAGCGCGGCGACATCGCCACCGAGAGCCGCGCCGCCCTGGCAGGGGGCGTCACCACATGTTTCGACATGCCCAACACCCGCCCGGCCACCGTCACCCCCGAGGCGTGGGAGGCCAAGATGGAGCGAGCCGCCGCCGTTTCGGCTGTGAACTACGCATTCTTCCCCGGCGTGACCGGCGACAACCTCGACCAGCTCTGCGCCATGGACCAGAGCCGCATCCCCGGTGTGAAACTCTTCATGGGGGCCTCTACGGGCGGGATGTGCACCGACTCGGCCGACGCCCTGGCTTGGCTTTTCGCCACATACCGCGGCATCATAGCGGTGCATGCCGAGGATGGCCGCGTGATTGACTGCAACCGGGCCCGGCTGGCCGCGCAGTACCCCGACGGCATACCGGTGTGGATGCACCGCGACGTGCGCGACACCCGTGCATGCGTGGCCGCCACCGAGCGTGCCGTGCGTCTGGCACGCGAGCATGACGCGCGTCTGCATGTGATGCACATCTCAACCGCCGACGAACTCCGTTTCTTCACCCCCGGCGACGTGTCCGGGAAACGCATAACCGCCGAGACCTGCCCCCACTACTTGATATGGGGCGACATCCCGGCCTCCGACGGCCCGCTGGCCAACCTCACCAAGTGCAATCCCGCCATAAAGGGGCAGAGCGATCGCGAGGCGCTGCTGCGCGCCATCGCCGAGGGGCTCATCGACACCGTGGCCACCGACCACGCCCCGCACCTGCGCGAGCAGAAAGAGGGTGATGCCCTCACCGCGGCCTCGGGGATGCCCTCGGTGCAGTTCTCGCTGCCGCTGATGCTGCAGCTGGCGAAGGATGGTGCTTTCGGCCCTGACGGTTATGAAAGCGTGGTGCGTCTGATGTGCCACGCTCCGGCCGACCTCTGGGGCATGGACCGTCGCGGCTATCTTCGTCGCGGCTGGCACGCCGACATAACTCTGGTAGACCCCGCCGCGACGCACGTCATCGCCGACGCCGATGTGGTGAGCCGCTGCGGCTGGACCCCCTATGCCGGGCGCCGCGTGGACTTCGCCGTGGCGCAGACCTGGGTCAACGGCCGCCCTGCCTATGACCGGGGCCGTTTCACCGGCGACGCGCATGCCGCGCCGGTTCTCTTCAACCACTGATTTTATCATTCAAACCTGACATGACTACTGTAAAACCCCTCATAGGCCTCACACTCGAGGGTCTGCGCAAAGTCTGCGCCGAGGCCGGCCTCCCCTCGTTCGCCGCCAAGCAGATAGCGCGGCGCCTCTATGTGAACCGCGCCACCACGCTCGACGAGATGACCGAGCTCTCCAAAAAGGGGCGCGAGCGTCTGGCCGAACTCGGTTATGGCGTGGGGCTTGAGGCTCCGCTCAAGACTGCCCGTTCGGCCGACGGAACCGTGAAATACCTGTTTCCCGGCGCCGGGGGCGTCGACGTCGAGGCGGTGTACATCCCCGACGGCGACCGCGCCACCCTCTGTGTGTCGTCGCAGGCCGGGTGCAAGATGGCCTGCGGGTTCTGCATGACAGGGCGTCAGGGGTTCCACGGCAACCTCACTCCCGCGCAGATAATAAACCAGGTGCTTTCGGTGCCCGGCTCGCAGGAGCTCACCAACATCGTGTTCATGGGCATGGGCGAGCCCACCGACAACCTCCCCGCCGTGCTCGACGCCATAGAGATTCTTACCGCCTCGTGGGGCATGGCCTGGAGTCCTAAACGCATCACCGTGTCGTCGGTCGGCGCCAACCCGCGCACCCTGCGGCAGCTGCTCGATCTCACTAAGGTACACATCGCCATATCCCTGCATCTGCCGCTGGCCTCGGAGCGTGCGCGGCTCATGCCCGTAGAGCGCGCGTTCCCCATAAGTGAACTTGTTGAGATGCTCAGGGGTTATGATTTTGCACACCAGCGCCGTCTGTCGTTCGAATACATCATGTTCAAGGGTGTGAACGACGACGCCCGCCACTCGCGCGCCCTGGTGCGTCTGATCCGCGGCCTCGACTGCCGCGTGAACCTCATCAGGTTCCACTCCATCCCGGGCAGCGACCTGCAGTCGTCGTCAGAGCGCGTGATCGAGGAGTTCCGCGACCGCCTCAACGACGACGGCGTCACAGCCACCATCCGCGCCAGCCGCGGCGAGGATGTCTCGGCAGCCTGCGGCATGCTTGCAGGCGAGTCTAAACCGCTTTCAAAGTTATGAAAAAGATACTGATTCTCATGATGCTGGCGCTTGTGGGCGCCGGTGTCGCAATGGCGAAGAAAAAAGCCCCCGAAGGGAAACCCGACATCGTCTTCGCCGAGACAACACACGATTTCGGCACCATCAGCGAGGATGGCGGCTACGTCACACACGAATTCACCTTCACCAACACCGGCACCGCCCCGCTGGTGATCTTAGGCACCTCGGCAAGCTGCGGATGCACCACCCCCAAGGCTCCGAAACACCCGGTGGCTCCCGGCAAGTCGGCCAAGGTGGCCGTGACCTATTCCCCCAAGGGGCGCCCCGGCGAGTTCACCAAGACCGTGACCGTGCGCTCCAACGTGCCCGGCAAGAAAAAAAGCATACTCACCATCAAGGGCTTTGTAAAGCCCGGCAAGACCTCAAACGCCCGTAAATGAAACCGGTCTGCTTTCTGCGCCGCGTACTGGCGGCTTCCGCGGCATTACTGGCGCTGACGGCCGTGGCCGAGATCCGCTGGATCAACGACGAGTATAATTTCGGCGCTTTCGACGAGGATGACGGCCGCGTGCCATGTTCGTTCAGTTTCATAAACATGGGGCCCGACGACATCTCGATAAAGAACGTGCGTCCGCAGTGCGGATGCACCACCACCACCTATACCCGCGAGGTCATCGCCCCGGGCGATACCGGCGTCATCAACGCCGAGTTCAACCCCACGGGGCGCCCCGGCAGTTTCAACAAGACCGCCTCGGTGCTGTTCAGCGACGGCACGCGCGGCCAGGTGACGCTGCGCGGCGTGGTCATAGGCTCGTCGAACACCCTGCGCTCGCGTTACCCCGTGGAGGCCGGAAAGATGAAGATGCGCGGCGACCAGGTGTCGTTCGGCACCGTCTACAAGGGCAGGGGAAAGACCTCGTTCTTCGAGGTCTACAACGCATCGACCGACTCGGTGCCCCTGCACATCGGCAACGTGCCCTCATACGTGCGTGTGAAACCTTCGGTCGACCCGGTTCCGCCGGGCGAGCAGTCAATCCTGGCGGTGACGCTCTCGCCGGGGCAGAAGACCCTCTACGGTATCCTCACCGACTCTATGACCCTGGCCATGGGCGATTCGCCGGTGGCGACGGTGGGTCTGCAGGCCATCGTCGAGGAGGATTTCACCACCCTCACTCCCGGCCAGGTGGCCGCCGCCCCTCAGATCAGGGTGTCGGCCGACCGCGTGGATTTCGGCCGCTATGACCCCGCCGCGGGCCCCATGCAGGGTGAATTCACCATCGAGAACCTGGGCAAGAACGACCTGCTGCTGCGCCGCGTCTACACCATGGACCCGGGCGTGACACTTGAGCCGTCGTCCGACAAGGTAAAGCGCGGCAAGAAGGCCACGGTGCGTGTCACGGTCGACCCCGCCGCCCTCCCCGCGCCGTTGCTCAACGCCCGCGTGCAGGTGATTGCCAACGACCCTGTCAACCCCCTCACCCTGGTGCGCCTGGTCGGCGAGGCCATCG
>CALJBF010000011.1 GCA_938027385.1 uncultured Porphyromonadaceae bacterium
AACATCGCAAAGCGATGCCCCAATATTTTGGAGAGTTCTGCAACACCCTCTTTATATCTTGTGGGCCCGGGGGTCAGTTCTTGCGGCTTTTCTTGCGCACTGGGTCGCAGGTCAGGCCCACGCCCAGTTTCTTGAAGATCTTGCGGTCCACCTCAGAGAGCATCACCGTGGAATGTACCTGGCATCCGCGCAGGCGTGGCAGTTCGGCCAGGGCGCGGCGGCAGTTCTCGTCGGCCTGCGACACCACCGAGAGGGCCACCAGCACCTCGTCGGTGTGCAGTCGCGGGTTATGGCCACCCAGATAGCGCACCTTTGTGGTCTGGATCGGCTCGATCATGGCCTGCGGAATCAGTTTCACCTCGTGCGCTATGCCGGCCAGGTGCTTGATGGCGTTGAGTATCAGCGCGGCGCTCGGGCCGAGCAGGTCTGAGGTCTCCGAGGTGATTATGGTGCCGTCGGCAAGCTCGATGGCGGCGCAGTTCTTGCCGCACCGGTCGCGGCGCTCGCGTGCGGCCACGGTGACGCGGCGGAAGTCGGTGGTGATGCGGGCCTGGTTGAGCAGCAGCTGTATCTTCTGCACCTCGGCCTCGTTGTTGGCGCCGTTGGCGAACTTGTTGGTGGCGTCATAGTAGCGGCGTATGATCTCGTCTTTCGAGGCGCGGCAGCACTCTTCGTCGTCGCTGATGCAGAAACCCACCATGTTCACGCCCATGTCGGTGGGCGACTTGTAGGGGTTGGTGCCGTAGATCTGGTCGAACAGGGCGTTGAGCACCGGGAAGATCTCGATGTCGCGGTTGTAGTTCACGGCGATCTTGCCGTAGGCCTCGAGGTGGAACGGGTCGATCATGTTCACGTCGTTGAGGTCGGCGGTGGCGGCCTCGTAGGCTATGTTCACCGGATGTTTCAGCGGCAGGTTCCAAACCGGGAAGGTCTCGAACTTGGCATATCCGGCCTCGATGCCGCGCTTGTGCTCGTTGTAGAGCTGCGACAGGCACACGGCCATCTTGCCCGAGCCGGGGCCGGGGGCGGTGACGATCACCAGCGGGCGCTCTGTCTCCACATAGTCGTTCTTACCGAACCCCTCGTCGCTGGCTATCAGCCCCACGTTCAGGGGATAGCCGTCAATCAGGTAATGCACATACGAGCGGATGCCCAGGCGTTCCAGGCGGCGCCGGAAATCGTCGGCTGCACTCTGGCCGTTATAGTGGGTTATGACTACCGAGCCGACCTTGAAACCGCGTCCGATGAACTCGTCGCGCAGGCGCAGCACATCCTCGTCGTAGGTGATGCCCAGGTCGGCACGCACCTTGTTCTTGACGATATCCTCGGCGCTGATCACGATCACGATCTCGATCTGGTCGCTTATCTGGCTGAACATGCGCAGTTTCGAGTCGGGCTGGAACCCGGGGAGCACGCGGCTGGCGTGATAGTCGTCGAAGAGCTTGCCACCCAGTTCGAGATAGAGTTTCCCCTTGAAGTGGGCGATGCGTTCCTTTATGTGCTCTGACTGGATGCGGATGTACTTGTCGTTGTCAAACCCTGTGGCCATAAGTCTTTTTACGTTGAAATTGCTGTTAACAGGATGCAAAGTTAGCGATTTTTAACAATATGGCATTATATGGGGATGTTAAAACCGGGTCTGCGTGTCGTCGCGCCGCAAATTTGCTGAAAATGCTGTCGGAATGACTGTATATTTGCAAAATTGCTGTATATTTGCCATCTCAACAGTATTATGACGGCCTCGCGGAGCCGGGCATTACCGGAGCCGGTTACGGACGTCACACAGTCAAAATTTCGTAACATACTTATTGAATGAGCATTACCAAACAACTGACAGCCGCGGCACTGCTATGTTGCGGCCTGGGTGTGCCACCAGCACATGGCGCTACGCTCACCGTAAACGACGGCACGGCAGAAAGCTCGTATGTGCCGTTCCACTTCTATTATCTCGACAATGTCAACTGCCGCACGCAGGTGATCTATCCGGCATCGCAGCTGGCCGATATGGCCGGGAGCTCGATTCGCGAGATTCAGTTCTACATCAATGACAGTGGATATGAGGGAAACTGGTCTACGCAGGAGATGCGCGTGTCGTTTGCCGAATGTGACCAGACTGTGTTCACCACCGAGGATGGATCGTACACACAGTTCCTTGAAGTGCCTGCCCTGGCATTCTCCGGACCTATGTCGGGCGAGGCAGGTGGACGTCTGCTCACATTCAGGCTCACGTCGCCGTATGCCTATACAGGTTCGAACCTGGTGATGCAGATCAGTCTCGGGCAGGCCGGTTCGACATATCCGCGCACGGCATTCCTCGGTGTTGATCCCGACATGCCCACCGCGGCCTATACCACATCGGGATCGACCACTTACGCCAGCAACTTCCTGCCCAAGACAACATTCACGTATGGCGAGCAGGCGCAGTACGAGGCATCGGTCAGCGCGTCTGAACTTGCCTTCCCTGTCACGCTTGCAGGCAATACAGCCGAGGGCAAGGTCACTGTGACCAATTCAGGCTCGCAGGCGCTGAATATCTCCATGACGGCTCCCGCCGCTCCGTTCTCGGCCACGTTGGGGGCAACCACTCTTGCCTCCGGCGCGTCGGTCGACATCCCCGTGACTTTCGCGCCCACCGCCGCCGGTGACTTCACCGGGCAGCTCTCCCTCGACCTCGGGCAGGCCGGTACGTTCGCCGTGGCACTTTCGGGCAAAGGCATGGATGCTCCCGACGGCTATACCGCCACGTTCAGTCTCCCGGCCAAAACCCTCCCCGAAGGCTGGACCGGATGGGTCGTCACCGACGAGTATGATTTCGACATCTACGACTACACGTTCAAGGAGGCCAAGGCAAGCACCGAATATTTCGTGTCGAAGACCATCGACGGCGTGGCCGGCGTGGGTATCGGCGAATCCAACCCCATCCGCGAATATCCCTGCCGCCACAGTGTCTACATGATCTCTCCGGCCGTACAGGGCGCCGTGCTGATGTCGCTGGCGCAGCTTGAGTCATACGGCACCGGAGTTGCCGTGTTCAAGGCCACGGAACTGGCCGACGGCACATGGAGCATCGGCACCGATGAGCTCGATTTCAGCTGGGTGTCTGATCCCGTATCGGGCTGGAACCTCATGCTCGGTGAGGTAAGCGAGGCCACCCCGCTTGCCATACGCCTGTCAAGCACTGCCATCAGCACCTTTGCCGCTGAGACTGCCGCAGGTGACGTGGGTCAGGAGTATGCCGCCACCGTGACCCCCGAGGCGATAGACTTCGGGCAGATTGTGGTGGGCAGGAGTGAAAGCCGTCAGATTCAGGTGCTCAATACAGGCCGCAAGCCGTTTGACCTTACTGTGACCGGTGCCGGTGACGACGGCGTTGTCAGCGCAACGGTGTCATCTGTCACAGTTGCCGCCGGAGCCACCGCCACCGTCGACGTTACCGTCACACCTGCCGCAGCCGGTGCCGTAACCCGCCAGCTCACCGTCGACATGGGTCAGGCCGGTACGGCTGTCGTGGAACTCTCGGCTACTGCCGTTGGCGCTCAGATCGGCGCCGAGTTCGCTGTGGGTGGTGTAACATACGTTGTGCTGTCGGATACCGAGGCCGGTGTGTCGTCGGTTAGCTCGGAACTTACCGAATGTGAGGTTCCGGCCACCGTAGAGAACGCCGACGGCATCATATTCGATGTGGTGTCTGTCGAGCGTGAGGCATTCTATTTCAGCAACGTCACCAAGGTCACCCTCCCGGAGAGTGTGCGCTCGATCGGTTACGGTGCTTTCCGCCAGTCGCCGCTGGCCGAGATCAACCTTCCGGCCGGCCTGACTTTCATCGGTGACTATGCTTTCCGGTATACCCGGCTTGCATCAGTGGTCATCCCTGACGGCGTGACTGTGCTCGGCTCGTCGGTATTCGGCCTTTGCGAGAACCTCGAGCACATCACACTCCCTGCAAACCTGACTGCGATAGGTTCGGGCGCGTTCTACAAGACTGCTCTCACATCCGTCGAGATACCCAACAGCTGCCTGACCATCGGCATGGAGGCGTTCGAGGAGTGTACCTCGCTCACCCATGTGACTCTTCCCGAAGGCCTGACGGAAATCGCGCCGATGCTGTTCCTCGGCTGTACGTCGCTGGCCGATGTCGCAATCCCCTCTACCGTGACCAAAATCAATACCGGCGCTTTTGAGGAATGTGCGTTCACCACGCTTTCTATCCCGGCGGCAGTGGCATCGATTGCCTCGTCGTCGTTCAACGGCACTCCGGTAAGGACCATCACTGTCGAGAACGGAAACACCGCCTTCAAGGTTGTCGACGGCATCCTGTATGATGCCGACGGCTCGTTCCTGTACCTCTGCCCGCGTACCGGCATGGGCGACGAGATCACCGTTGCCGACGGCACACGCGGCATCATCGGCGGCGCTTTCTACGAGTGCGACATGAAGAAAGTCATCCTGCCCGAGTCAATGCTGGGCATCGATGAATACGCTTTCTGCCTCTCGACACTTGAGGAGATCAACCTGCCTGACAATATTTTCCTCATGGGCACACAGGCGTTGGCCGGCACGCTGCTGACCGATGTCGTGCTCCCGGCCTCGCTTGAGGAGATCAGTGACGCCATGCTGGCCTCATGCCAGTTGATGACTTCTGTCACCATCCCCGCCTCTGTCACCCTTGTCGGCAACCGCGCTTTCCTCGGATGCACCGCGCTCACCGAAATCATCGCTCAGGGCGAGACGCCTGCCGAGTTCGATGCCTGGGACGGTTTCACAGACCCCTTCCGAGATGTCGACTGCTCGAAAATCACCGTATACTGTCCCGACGGCGAGGCTCCGCTTGCCGCCTACAAAGCCAGCGAATGGGCTGATTTCTTCGAGAACATCAAGAATATCAGCGAGCGTCCCGGCTCGACAATCACTGACGTGACTGCCTCGGGTATCTCAGTCACTGGCGGCAACGCTGTTGCCGTGGATCTTGGCGATGCCGTGGCCGACATCGAGGTATGCTCGGTAGCCGGCCAGCTGCTGCGCCGTGTCGAGGGTGTCACAGGCACTATAAGCCTCGAAGGGCTCCCCTCGGGTGTCTGCATCGTCACCGTGACCGTTGCCGACGGACCCCGCGCCACTTTCAAGGCCGTGGTTAAATAAATGAGATTACATTGATATGGCATGCGCCGGGTTCCTCGCGGAGTCCGGCGCATGCTGTCTTGAGTGATATGTATTTTATGTCGGTGTATGTCTGCCTGTTTTGGATTGTCTGTTTATGTCGAC
Source organism: uncultured Porphyromonadaceae bacterium (assembly GCA_938027385.1). GTDB lineage: Bacteria > Bacteroidota > Bacteroidia > Bacteroidales > Muribaculaceae > UBA7173. The sequence goes on from CALJBF010000011.1 coordinate 5,263, forward strand.
TGATGTGCGCGTTATTTTGCGTTGGCGGCGCCCATGACGTCGTCGTTCGAGATGGTGCGGCTGGCCTTGCGCACGCTGGCTTTGAGCGAGCCGAAACGCCATGAGACATTTATGGTGAACGACCGCGATGCCGAATTCCACGAGTGGCGCACGCGGGTGTACTCAGGTGTGGTCACATGGTTGTATGACTCATTGCCGGTGGGGCCGAAGGGGTTTGTGGCCGTGAGCCTGACGTTCAGGCGGTCATCCTTGAGGAAGGCTCTTGACAGCGATAAACTGTAGTACATACAGTCCCAGAAAGGCTGTGAATAATATGTGTAGGCATCCTGCTGGTTGCCTGACCAGTAGCTGCCGTTAAAACTTAGCGACAGTTTCCAGGGCAGCTGCTGCTGGATGTACCAGTAGGGGTTGCACCACCATCGCGAGCCGGAAACGGTGACCATCACGGCGTCGCCCGAAACCGGTGTGGGCTGCTCGTGGCGCTCCCAGCCGACGTTGAACCCGAAGTTGATGCGTGTCTTGTCGCCGAGCATGCCGCCGACCCAGGGCGATATGGTGAACTCACGGGTTTTCCCCACATTGGCGTATGTAGAGTAGCGCGTCTGCCCGTCGGTGCCGACCCACTGCACAGGGCCGATTCCGTTGTTGTTGAAATCGTAGCTTACATAGAGCATGCAGTTGATCTTCGACCCCATGTACTGGTATTCGAGGTTCAGGCTGTTGTAGGCCGAGCTTTCAAGGTCGGGGTTGCCGTAGCTGACGGTGAGCGGCCCCGTCGTCACGGCAGGATTGAGGTACGATATGCCGGGGCGGCGGATCGAGCGCTGGTATGACGCTTTGAGCGAATGGGCGTCGTTGGGGGTGAACATCACCGAGGCGGTGGGCACCCAGTCGTTGATGCTGCGGTGGAAGTCGGGGCGCTCCTCGTCGCCGTAGCCGGTGCGGTCAAGGAATTTGGCCGAGAGATACGAATATTCGTAGCGCACGCCGCCGCGCACCATCCATTTGCCGAACTTGCCGCGCAGGTCGGCGTAGGCGCCGCTCACCGTGGTGTGGTGGATGAAGTCGTCAGATGTGTCGTAGGCGTCCACATATTCGCTCCACGATATGGCGTGGTTGCGGCGGAATATGGCCTTGGCGCCCAGGTCGAGGGTCAGTTTCGTGAAGTATGGGCGTGTCCAGTCGGCCTGCAGGGTCTGTTCGGTATAATATGTGCGGCTCGACATCCGGGTTTCGGTGTAGGGGAGTGTCCACCCTGTGAGGTCGGTGTAGCGGTTGTGGTGCAGGTTGTTGTTGCTTGAGGCTGAGATGTTGTAGCTCAGCGTGATAGTCTCGTCGGGGCGACGGGTCATGCGCTGGTAGTTTACCGCACCGTCAAACACGAACCGCCGGTTCTTGATTTTCGGGTCGGGAATCATGGTGTACTGCTGCAGCAGTGTGCCGTCGGCCGTGGTGAGCTGTGTCACATCGCGCTGACGGGCGTCAGAGAGGGCGTAGTTCCACCCCGACGCCTCAAGAGTGAGCAGCCTCAGTGTGTCGGGTTCCCATGATGCCTCCACGCCGTAGAATCCATTCTGGGTCACCGACGAGTATTCAGAGGTGGAGTGCATGCGGTTTCCGCTGTCGGTATAGACCAGGTCGGTCTCCTCATGCCCCTTGGTGGCGCGCGAACGCGGATAATAACCGTAGTTGCCGTAGAAATTGAATGTGACACGGTCAATCTGCGAGGTGAGGTAACCGTTGAGCTGGGGCGACGCCGATGCCGAGTAGTAGCCGACACCTATCTGCCCCAGGACCCCTTTCACCGCCGTCTGCGAGTCGGTGACGATATTGAGGATGGTCGAGCCCCCTTCGGCATCGTCGCGCACGCCGGGGGCCGTGATTACTTCTATTTTCTTTATGCTTGACGCTGGTATGGCTGCGAACAGCTCTTTGGCGTTGTTTGAGTAGGCGTTGTTCGGGCGCCCGTTCTTGTAGATCTTGAAGTTCGTTTGGCCGTTGATGCGGATGGTGCCGTCGGCGTCGACGGTGAGCATCGGCACTTTGCGCAGTATGTCGCGCAGGTTCGACGCCGCGGCCTCGGGGTCGGCCTTGACGTCGTACGTGAGGCGGTCGATGTCACGTTTCACAAGCGGGCGCATGGCGGTCACCGTGACCTCGTCGAGGTTCACGTTGCCGTCGCCAAGGGTAATGGTGCCTAGGTCGGCCTGCGGCTCGGCGGCAGATATCTCGAACGGCTGTTTCAGCGGTGCACGGCCTGTGGCGGCCACGGTCAGGTCATATTTTCCGGCGGCGGGGAGCGCGAGCGAGAACGCACCCGCCGTGTCGGTGGCGCAGTAGGCCGCGGGGTTCACCGTGTCGGCAGGGGTGAACACCCTCACTGTGGCGTACATCTCCGGCTGGCCCGACTTGTCGGCCACCCGGCCCGAAACTTTGAAACCGGCACCGAGGGCCGTTGCGGCCTGGGTCAGCAGGGCTGTAAGCAATGCGATGGTATGGAAGACTTTCATAGCTTTGTGTGTTGGCGTCGTTGATGATGCTGGGAGGGTGTTGCGGATTGTGCTGCTATTCATTGTAGGGTCGCTACATGTAGCGACCGCCACCGAGCATAATAAGCCAATTTCTGAGATTCAATTTGTAAGCGGTCGCTACATATAGCGACCCTACAATGAAATGATGGCTGTTATGCATCGAGAAAGCTTATTAGGGCATTTTGACCCGCCCTCCTTACCATAAAGACGCGGCGCTATTTGATTTGTTGCCGGCAAAATTACATATTATTTGCCGGGCCGGTATCAACAAATGTATAGTTTTTACCCCCCCCTGTTAATAATTGTTAAGAATCGGCCGTTCGGCCGATTCTGGTGCCCAACGATGCCGGTAATTTTTCTGAAAGATGTGATAAAACGGTTATAAAAAGTCGCAGGGGCGCTGTGGAAAGCGTAAAATTGCATATCTTTGCAATGTTATGCCTGCGAAGAACAACGAAACACAGGATTTGAGCCACCTCAGCCGCTTGCTGGCGCTTGAGGCAACTTATCGTCTGCGGCCCGAGACTATGGAAGAGTTTCTGGCCGGGGGGACGCTCATTGCGCTTGATACCTACGAGCCGATGATCGATGCCGGTGTGTTCGACCCGAACATCTATATCGTCAAGACCGGGCTGATACGCGGCACTTACCTCGACAAGAACATCGAGAAGACCGCCGGTTTTGCCCTCCCCGGAACGGTGCTGATGTCGTTCCACTGCTATTACGGGCATGAGCCGTCGTATTACCGTTTCGAGGCATGCTGCCCCACGACCCTGCTCAGGGTGCCGCGGCAGTATTTCGACGAGATGCTTGAGCGCTCGCACGAGTTCTCGCTGTGGATCATGAGCATGCATCAGAACCAGCTCTATTACAACGAAAGCCGCCACCGCCTGCTCAGTGGCGACGCCAAGACACGCCTCATCCAGCTGACACGCTACATGTCGGGCAACGCTGACATCATAGAGGCGCCCGACGAGGTCACCGATGGCGACAACATACACCGCGCGCTTGTCAGGAGCGGGTTGTACACCCGGTGGAAAGAGATTTTCAGGCTCGTGCCATCGAAGATCATCGCCTCTTATCTCGGCATAACCGAACAGCACCTCAGCAAGATCAAGCGCGAGGTCCTGCTCGGCGATCTGGGCTGATGCCGCCACACCGCGCGGCTGAAAACCGTCCGTTCCCGCGCCCGGTGAAAGAATCACACCCTTTTTTGACGAAATACGCCCTTCGCGTTCCCTGAGGGCGGTATTAATTTTGCACCTGATACCGGAACTCACGAATCGCCCGGTTTTTTATCCGGGCGAAAAACCTGATAACATGAAAAAATACAACGTCACTGTATTACTCTTCCCATTGGCAATTGTGTCTGCGGCCGCAGCATGCGGTCTCACTGCCCGGGCGCAGGCATCCCGTTCGGCAGACCGGCATGAACAGGCCGGCAGCGTCTGCCGCAGTTTCAGATACGAAGGGAATCCGCTTATTAGATACAAGCATACCGCCGACCCGGCCACAATGGTGGTGGGCGACACCCTGTGGCTCTTTACAGGATATGACGAGCCCGGAAACCGGGAGGGGTATCACATGCCGAACTGGTGCGCGTTCTCGACGACCGATATGGTAGACTGGATCGAGCATCCGGTGCCGGTGCGTGCCGACGACTTCAGCTGGAACGACGCCCATGTGTCGTTTGCCGGGCACCCGGTGAAGGGACCCGAGGGTAAATATTATTTTTATTCGTCGACAAACTGGTGCGGCATCGGTGTGGCTCAGGCTGACAGGCCCGAAGGGCCTTACAGAGATATACTCGGGCGCCCCATGCTCACGACCAAAGACTGCCCCGGCACCACCCACTCGTGGGCATGCATTGACCCGGCCGTGTTTGTCGACGATGACGGTCAGCCCCACATATTCTGGGGAAACGGAAAGTGTTTCCATGCGCGGCTCGACAGAAACATGAAAGAGCTCGCCGGCCCGGTAGAGCCCCTTGAGCTCAGGGAATTCACCGAGGCGCCGTTCGTGCACAAGGCCAACGGAAAGTATTACCTTACCTATGCCGCACAGTGGCCCGAGAAGATAGCATACGCCATGGCCGACAGCATCACGGGCCCCTGGGAGTACATGGGCGTGATTTCGGAAGTGGCAGGCAACAGCAACACCACCCACCCGGCCATAGTGAATTTCAAGGGGCGCGACTGGTTCTTCTCGCACATCGGCGGACTGGACGGCGGCAGCGGCTCGCGTTCGGTGATAATCGAGCCGCTGTATTACAATTCCGACGGCACCATAGCCCCCGTGCATGCCTCGGCGGCAGGGGCGTCAACCTGGTATTCTGCCTGCGACAACAGGCACAACCCTGTTTTGCCGGGGTTCCAGGCCGATCCTGAGATTCTCTATTCCGAAAAGACGGGCCGCTATTACATATATTCCACCACCGACGGCACTCCCGGCTGGGGAGGACATTATTTCAGGGTGTTTTCGTCAGGCAACCTTACCGACTGGACCGACGGCGGGATTGTGCTCGATCTCAAGGGGAGCCAGGTGCCCTGGGCCACGGGCAATGCCTGGGCACCAGCGGCGATAGAGCGCCGGCAGCCCGACGGCACGTACCGCTATTACCTCTACTATAGCGGCCATTCCCCTGCGCTGGGCCGCAAGGCCATAGGGGTTGCCGTGGCCGATGATCCCGCAGGGCCGTTTTACGACCACGGAGAGCCGATTGTGGCCGAAAGCCCCGTGGGGAGCGGCCAGGAGATTGATGTCGACGTGTTCCGCGACCCGGCAAACGGCAGATATTATCTTTACTGGGGGAACGGATATATGGCCGGCGCCGAGCTCGAGGATGACATGACCTCCATGAAAGAGGGCACCCTCACGGTCATGACTCCGGCGGGAGGCACACTGCAGGATTATGCCTACCGCGAGGCGCCATACGTGTTCTGGCGCGACGGGCTGTATTATTTCCTGTGGTCGGTCGACGATACAGGCTCGCCCAACTACCATATCGCCTACGGCACGGCCCGCTCGCCGTTGGGCCCGGTCGAGGTGGCCGCCGACCCGGTGATACTGATTGAGGAGCCTGAAAAGGAGATTTACGGCACCGGCCACTGCTCGGTGATAAACATCCCCGGCACCGATGACTGGCGCATCGTCTATCACCGCATAAACAGGCATTTCCTTTCAGACGGCCCCGGCATACACCGCCAGGTGTGCGTTGACCGCCTGGAATTCAACCCCGACCGAACAATAAAGCGAATACATCCCACACTATGAAACAAATTACGACAAGCATCGCCGCCGTCTGCCTTGCCGCACTCTGCGCGGGCATTACGGCGCAGGGCCGCACGGCATCAGGCGGCTACCCCTACGAACCCGTCCCTTTCACCTCCGTAAGGATTACCGACGCCTTCTGGGGTGACCGGCTGAATACGAGCCGCACGGTGACAGTGCCGCTCGCATTCCGGAAATGCGAGGAATCTGGCCGGTACGACAATTTCGTTAAGGCGGCGAACCCCTCGACCGATTACGAGGTGGGTGGGTTCCCGTTCGACGACACCGACGTCTACAAGACCATCGAGGGCGCGAGCTATCTGCTGCAGACCTATCCCGACACCAAACTTGAGGCGTATATCGACAGCGTGCTCGTGCTGGTGGCCGCGGCCCAGGAACCTGACGGCTACCTGAACACCTCGTACACCATGAATCCGGCGCATCCGCATCCGTGGATGAACCCCGTGAAGTGGGAGAGTGTAGAGAACCTGAGCCACGAGCTTTACAACCTCGGCCACATGGTTGAGGCAGCCGTAGCGCATTACCAGGCCACCGGAAAGCGTAATTTCCTTGACATCGCCACGCGCTATGCCGACTGCGTGTGCGCCGCTTTCGGTCCCGGCGAAGGGCAGCTCGACAGGGTGCCCGGCCACCAGATCGCCGAGATGGGACTCGTGAAACTCTATCTCGCCACCGGCGACCGGAAATATCTCGACCAGGCGAGATTCTTCCTCGACCGCCGCGGCCATACCGGCCGGCGCGACAAGTACAGTCAGGCCCACCTGCCGGTAACCGAGCAGGACGAGGCCGTGGGGCATGCCGTAAGGGCTGTCTACATGTATTCGGGCATGGCCGACGTGGCCGCGCTTACCGGCGACTCGGCCTACATTGCCGCCATCGACCGGATCTGGGAGAATATTGTCAACAGGAAATTCTATATCACCGGGGGCATAGGGGCGCGCCACGAGGGGGAGTCGTTCGGCGACAATTACGAGTTGCCGAACGCCAGCGCTTACTGTGAGACCTGCGCCGCCATCGGCAACGTGTACCTCAACCACCGCCTGTTCCTGCTGCACGGCGACGCCCGCTATTACGACGCTCTTGAGCGCACCCTCTACAACGGACTCATCTCGGGCATGTCGCTCGGGGGCGACAGGTTCTTCTACCCCAACCCCCTGGCAAGCAACGGCGGCTATGAGCGCCAGCCATGGTTCGACTGCTCATGCTGTCCGTCTAACCTGTGCCGGTTCATTCCCTCGCTCCCGGGGTATGTCTATGCCGTGAAGGATGACCAGGTGTATGTGAACCTCTATATGGCTAACGATGCCGACTTGCGTGTGTCAGACCGACCGGTACGGCTGTTGCAGTCTGGAGATTATGTATGGGACGGAAAGTCGGTGATCGACATCCGCGAGAACCGTGCCGGCACATTCACGCTGAAACTGCGCATGCCGGGCTGGGCCATGGGGCACCCCGTGCCGGGCGACCTCAACTCCTATGCCGGAAACCATGTGCCGGGCGCCACCGTGCGTGTCAACGGCGATACGGTGCCGGTTAGAGAGCTCGCGAAAGGCTATCTCTCCATCACCCGCAAGTGGAAGAAGGGTGACCGCGTGGAGGTGGAGTTCGACAATACGCCGCGCGTCGTGCGCTCACACCCCGACGTGACCGCAAATGCAGGGAAAATCGCCGTGGAGCGCGGCCCTGTGGTGTACTGCGCCGAATGGCCCGACAACGACTTCGACCTTGACGACGCCGTGGTCTACCCCGATCCCGTGATTACTGAACGGAGGGATGCGGCCCTGCACGGCATTGTGCGCCTCGATACCGACGCGCAGACCGTGACACGCGACGGCACCGGTGATCTTGTTCTCCGGAAGGTGCGCCTGTCGATGATACCCTATTACGCCTGGGCAAACAGGGGCGAGGGTGACATGAAGGTCTGGCTCCCCGTGACACCCTTGGCACTCGGCCGAGAATGACCTCTGCGGGGAGCCCTCTTCACCGGGAGGCAGGGTTTGCCTGTCAGTCACTGCTGTTTCTTACATCGAGTCTATTGCGTACCACACAACAAGTCACCACGGAATGTTGCCGGAATGGCTCCTCTCATTACACTTTTTAATTTAGATTAATGGATGTGGCGGTGATGTTGCATAATTTTGCGGCACCGGTGTGCTGAGACTCCGGCCATAGCCAGAATGTGATAAAAAAAAGTAGTGATATGAAGATAGAAGGCGCTGTGATTGCCCGGGAGGGGTCACAGCGCTTTCTGATGTTATTGGGGCATATTATCTGTCGTTTGTTACGGCAATTGCTCGCGGATGCCGGCAGAATGACGGTCATATCCCTGTTTTTTTACCCAGTTTTGGGTATTGACCGGGCGCCGGGTCTGTCGTAACTTTGCATTGTGGAAATGATGTAGAACGTAAGCCACATTAAATATATTAGGAACCTTTGCATGCCCCGGGTGTAGCGCCACCCGGGGCATGCCGGTATCCGGGGGTCAGATCGTGGCGGCAGTGATGCGGTTGGGGCGCCCCGAGTAGCCGATGTCGCGCATCTTGGCGAACGAGCGCAGGTATTTGCGCAGTGACGATACCATCTCCTGGGTCTCCTGGAGCATGTTAAGGTAGACGTATAGCACCGACATGGCAGCCGGGTCGCCTTCGCGCAGATGGTCGTGCAGGCTGTGGGTGGTGTCTGAGATGACGTCTTTGATTTCGTCGCAATGGTGGCGGAGCAGGTTAACGGTTTCGGTCGACGGCGCGTCGGCCAGGGCGAGGATGTCGGCGAAGAGTGTGTCGACGCGACCGCTGATTACCTCGAAGTCACTGACATAGCGCGGGGGCAGCGGCAGGAAGTTGTTCTCGACATGCTCTTTGCAGATTTCGTTGATTCGCCTCAGGTTGTAGAGCACCGACATGCAGCAGTTGTTGCCCAGGTAGAACCAGGTACTTTTCTCGATGGCGGTCTCGCGGGGCAGACGGCGCAGGCACAGTGTCTCTTTGCGGCGCGCGTTCTTGAGGTCGCGTTTCCAGTTGGTGAGCGTGCGCGATGTCTTGTCGAGCGTGCGCAGATCCTCGGCCACGAAAGCGCGGGTCATTTTCGAGTAGCTGTCGGCTGCCGAGGCCAGAAACTTTTCCTGGGCTCCGGTGAGATACATCAGGAACAGAGGCCACACATCGGCCGGGTCTTTTGTCGCGAGTATGGTCTGGAAGAGGGTGTCGCCCTGAGTTTCTGAGTCCTTGCGGTTGAAACGTCTGTGACTGCGTATTATCAGCGCTATGGTCACGGCGGCAAGCGCGAACATTACCCAATGGCCTCCCAGGTGCATCAGCAGCACTATCACACCGGCACCCGCGAAGGCTACGCCGGCGGTGATGAACCACCCCCCGATTACCGAAATCACGCCGGTGATGCGGAAGACGGCGCTCTCACGGCCCCACGCGCGGTCGGCCAGCGATGAACCCATCGCGACCATGAAGGTGACGAAAGTGGTGGAAAGCGGGAGCTTGAGCGAGGTGCCCACGGCGATGAGTGCGCCGGCAAGCACCAGGTTCACCGAACCCCTGACAAGGTCGAAGGCCGCTCCGTTCTCGACTGTCATCTGCGACATGTCGAACCGGCGGTTGAACCAGCGGCGCACACGCGGCGGTGTGACGCGGCGTACCCACGACAGTGCCGAGATGGTCCACCGCACCAGGCGCCGGGCCACGCGCGACGAGCCGAACATCTCGTCGCCGTCGCTCTGACTGCCCAGGCCGATTTCGGTCTGCGCCACCTTCCGCGCCTTTTTTGATGTGGCAAGCGACACCACCATTATCAGGCCGGCGCCGATGAGAAACCACACCGGTGTATTGGCCGGCCCGTTGAGCGAACCCATCAGGAAACCGTGCGCGTCGCCCCCGCCGTTGGCGACATAATCCTGGAACGAGGACAGGCCCGACAGCGGCACGCCGATGAAGTTCACCAGGTCGTTGCCGGCGAAAGCCATGGCCAGGGCGAAGGTGCCCATCAGCACCACCACCTTGAGCACGTTCACGCCCAGCGCGTGCAGCAGTTGCATTAGCAGTGTGAAACCCACAAGGCACCCCGTGATTATGAGCGCGGTATGGGCGGCAATCCAGGCCTTGACCTCAGGGGTCATGAACGTGAGGTCTTTAGTGCCCTTGATCAGCAGAAAATATACGATGGCAGTGGCGCAGATGCCGCCGTAGATGCCGATCTTCCATTTCAGTTTGCTGCGGTAGTCGAATGAGAAGATCATACGTGTAAGGAACTGCACCACGGTACCGAAGAAGAAGGCTATGATCACCGACAGGAAGATGCCGAGAATCACCGACAGTGCTTTCTCGGTGTTCAGCAGGTCGTTGAATCCGAGACCGGTGGTGTCAGAGGCCATTTTGATAAGCGACACCACGAAAGTGGCACCTAACAGTTCGAACACCATCGACACGGTTGTCGACGTGGGCATGCCGAGGGTGTTGAACACATCGAGCAGTATGATGTCGGTCACCATCACGGCCATGAAGATGCAGATCAGGTCGTAGAATGAGAACTGCTCGGGCCGGAATATGCCGTGCCGCGCGATGTCCATCATGCCGTTGCTCATGGCGGCGCCGATGAACACGCCTATCGAGGCCACGGCGAGTATGCGTTTGAAAGATGCGGCCTTTGAGCCTATTGCCGAGTTAAGGAAGTTCACGGCATCGTTGCTCACCCCCACCGACAGGTCAAATACTGCCAGCAGAAAGAGGAATATCACAACACATAGAAACAGTATTTCCATATATGAAACAGGGTATGTTTATTTGTTATTACAAAGTAACCCTATGCTTGTTTCATAAATGTTGCAAAACTTTTAACAAAAACTTAAATGAGGGGGTGGTGGGAATTATGGGAATTATTCCCACAGCTCCCATCACTCCCATTGCTGTCAGGCCAGCGGCAGGCTTACGGTAACGGCCAGGCCGCCGCCCACGCGGTTCTCGACGGCCACGGTGCCTCCGTGCCAGATGACGGCGTTCTTCACGATGGCCAGCCCCAGACCGGTGCCCCCCATCTGGCGCGAGCGCCCTTTGTCGACGCGATAGAACCGCTCGAAAAGGCGCGGCAGGTGTTCGGGCGCCACGCCGCTGCCGTTGTCGGCCACGGTGATGATGAGCCGGTTGCCGGCTATATGTTGTGAGAGTGAGATTTCCGTGCCCCCGGAATAGGCGATGGCGTTGGCCAGAAGGTTGCGGAATACCGATGCCAGCAGGGCGCTGTTGCCGTTTATCGGCCCCGGGCAGGTGACGGTGTTGACGATGGTGATGCCGCTTTCGCGCGCGGCGGGTTCGTACTCGGCGCATACGTCGGCCACCACTGCCGCCGGGTCTACGGCCTCGCGTGTTATCGAGGCGCCACCCTCTTCAAGGCGTGTCACCGCCGAGACGTCGGCCAGAAGATTCTGCAGCCGCGAGTTGGCCGTCAGGCACCGCCGCACGAACTCGTCGCGTTTGGCCGGTTCCATGTCGGGATGCGCCACAAGCGTCTCCAGGCAAACGCCCATCGAGGCCACGGGGGTCTTGAGCTCGTGGTTGATATTGTCGGTAAGCTGGCGCTTGATGCGTATCTTCTCCTGCTCCTGGTGCAGGGCCTGGCGGTGCTCGCGGTCACGGTCAGCGGTGGCCTGCTGCAGCCGTGCGTAGAGCCTTACGATGTGATTCGAGATCTCGCCCAGCTCGTCGCGCGGAAACGGTTCGGTGTCGTGGATGCGTTCGCCGCGCTCGGCACTTTCGGCGAACCGGTTCAGCCGTCGCACATGCTGGCCCAGGCGCCGGGTGGCAAAATATCCGATCACGCACATCAGTGTCATGATCACCCCCATGAACCAGAGGAATCCGTAGTCGGCCTTCAGCAGCTGGTCGGTCGACACGCTGTAGGGCACGGCCGTGCGCACTATATAGTCGCCGCGCCGCATGGCCGAATAGAAATATGTCTGGCCGGTGCTTGAGCTATGGCGGCGCGTGGTGTACCCCTCGCCGCGCCGCATGGCGTCGGCGATCTCGCGCCGGTCGAGGTGGTTGCTCCCCGGCAGGGAGTCGAGGGTGTTGTCGTGTATGACATTCCCGCTTGTGTCGATGACGCTGATGCGCAGGCCCGGCAGCTGCGAGGGGATGTCGAACCGGCTCACCGGCTCGCCGTCGGCCAGCTCGGTGAGGATGCGGTCGTTTACCGTCTGCAGGCGCGCGTTCAGCTCTTCGGCCTTGAACTCTTTCTCGCGCATGTACTGGAACACGGCGAAACACGCCGCCAGTGCCAGCGAATAGGCCACCAATCCGGCAAACAGCCGCCGGTGGTATGTCATCTTACGCCATAAAGCCATAGCCGTAGCCCGGACGGGTAACTATGCACCGGCCGTAGGCGCCCAGTTTGGCGCGCAGGCGGGTTATGTTCACGTCAATGACCCTGTCGAGCACCACAACCTCGTCGGGCCAGATATGTTTCAGCAGTTCCTCGCGCGAGAAAACGCGGCCGCGGTGCGAGAGCAGCAGCGACAGAATCTCGAACTCCTTGCGCGGCATGCGCACCTCGCGACCGTCGACGGTGCATACCTTGCGCCCGGGCCACACGGCCAGCCCCTCGTGTGTGATGGGGCGGTCTTCGTCGGCCCCGTGAGGTTTGGTGGCACCCGAAGTGCGCCTGAGCACACTGCGCACACGTGCCACAACATTGCGTATCGAATATGGCTTGGTGATATAGTCGTCGGCGCCGAGGTCGAGGCCGGCCACCATGTCGTCTTCCGAGTCGCGTGCCGTGCAGAAGATTATGGGTGTGGCCGATGTGGCCTCATTCTTTTTAAGTATCGACGCAAGCTGGGTGCCGCTGATCTCGCCCATCATGATGTCGAGCAGTATCAGCCGGTAGGCGCTGAGGTCGAGCGCCAGGGCCTCTTCGGCGCTCAGGGCCGTGTCGACGTCGAACCCCTCGGCCTCGAGATTGAACCGCAGGGCCTCGCAGAGGGTCTCCTCGTCGTCGACAACAAGTATTCTGGGTCTGTCTGAGCTGGTCATGACTGGAAAGCAATTTGAAACATGAGGCAAATATAACGCGAAAATCCGGCAATCGCGCCGCCACCCCGGATCTTTAATAAAAACTTAACACACGCACGCGGCGGCGCGCACCGGCGCGTGTAACCATTTTTAGGTATTGCGCGCCCGCGCCAAAACCTGTAATTTTGCAATGAAATCATCATTAATGGTGACACGGCTACCTGTAAAAAGCAACATCCGATCATTCCTATGGCCACAGTTTTCACGACCTACACCCCGGGTGACCGACTCAGGGACATTATCGACGACAACAGCCTTCTGCTGCTGGTCATAAGCAGATTCTCGATACCTTTCGGGTTCGGCGACAGCACCGTGGCCGAAGTGTGCCGCGAGAACGGCGTGGACTGTGCCACATTCCTGGCCGTGGCCAACCTCGTGTGCGGGAAAACCGTGCCCGACGCACATATCTCGCTCCCCTCGCTCACCGGCTACTTAAAGAAGGCGCACACATACTTCCTCGACTTCAACCTGCCCCAGATACGCAAGAAACTCATCGAGGCAGTCAACACCGCCGATGTCACCGATGTCACCTTCCTGATAATCAAATATTTCGATGACTACGCTATAGAGGTCAGGCGCCACATGGAGTATGAGAACGAGGTGCTCTTCGCATACATCACGAAACTGCTCGGAGGCGAGATCGACGAGTCGTTCGACCTCGACGGATATTCGTCGACCCACACCGACATGGCCGACAAGCTCAACGAACTCAAAGAGATCATCATAGGCCACTACCGCCGCTCGGGCAACGACATACTGAACTCGTTCCTCTACGACATCATCAACTGCCAGGGCGACTTGATCTCGCACTGCATGGTCGAGAACCGCCTGCTCGTGCCCGCCGTCAGGGAGATGGAGGAGAACGTGCGCGCCCGGCACCTCGAAAGCGCCGCCGAGGCCCTCCCCCCTGCCGAGGCCCGGGCCGCAGCCGTGACCGACGAGAACCTCAGCGACCGCGAGAAAGAAGTGATAGTCTGCGTGGCCAAAGGGATGTCAAACAAAGAGATCGCCGACGCCCTCTGCATCTCGGTAAACACCGTCACCACCCATCGCCGCAACATCGCCAACCGCCTTCAGATCCACTCGCAGGCCGGCCTCACCATCTTCGCCATCATCCACCGCCTCATCGACATCAAAGACATCCGCCTCCGCTGACCCCCCTCCCGCGTCACAGATGGTGCCGGAAAATCATGCTGTTTGCCGAGAATCTGTCGATATACACATACAGTTCGTTGAAATTAGTTATTAACGACGAATTTTTTATAATAAATTCACTGTTAGAATAAACCAATTGGCATCTGGCAATCAAGAGGTTCATTCCTCTGGGATAACTTAAGTTTCATTTTATTTGGCTAAAACGGTATTTCTCGGATATCTCGGATACTCGTTTAAGCCATTCGGAGATTTCATAGTGGGAATACCTCGGGGTGCCGTCAGGATATTTGCTCTTGTATTGGGCGAGAGCGAGATAACTGTACTCATTGGCAAGCGATGTCTGGAAAACTCCCAGATCGTCAGTGTTTATTGTCACCGGAAGATGATGCCCCTTTGCTGGATCTATGCCATGAAACCGGAAGATGGGATGTCGCTCGAATCTGCTTAGACTTCCGATAAGCAGATTTGAGGACGGACAACATTCCACACATAGACCATGCCGCTCTACACGTTCCATCATCTTCTCTTGCATCATCATAATGAGTTCCGTATAGCCCGGGCAGATATGAAATTCCTTCACACGGTTGCCACGACGGCGCACATCATAGTTGAAATGATAATTACGGTAAATTTCCACTGCAAGAGGAGTGGTAGCAGCAATTCTAACGCTTTCTGTGGAATTAACTGCATAATATTCCCATTCGTTTCGGCTGTGAGGCAATCGTTCCGCGTCCCCGTCTAGATGATTATGGTTGTAGAGAGCCGGACTGTTGCCTCTAAGGAGCATCGACAGGTGATATGTCTCGATATCTATGTCATGTGATGCAGAGAAACATCCGCCTTCCACATATATC
>CALJBF010000012.1 GCA_938027385.1 uncultured Porphyromonadaceae bacterium
GAGCATCAAGCCCCTGCTGGCCGACTATTTCACGTTTGACGAACAGCTTTACACCTCTATCCTCCCCACCGCCACCCAGTATGCCCGAAACGCCATATTCTCGGGCCTGATGCCGATAGACATCGCCAGGATGTTCCCGCACCTGTGGGTCGACGAAGACGAGGAGGAGGGGAAGAACCTCAACGAGAGCGAGCTGGTGACCACGCTGTTTGACCGCTACCGCCGCCAGTGTCGTTTCTCGTACAACAAGATAAACGACTCCACGGCAGCCGAAAAACTGCTGCGCGAGTTCGCCAACCTGCGTGACAATGACCTCAATGTCGTCGTGCTCAACTTCATCGACATGCTGTCGCACGCGCGCACCGAAAGCCGCATGATACGCGAGCTGGCGCGCACCGACGCCGCCTACCGCTCGCTGGCCGAATCATGGTTCCGTCACTCGCCTGCGCTCGAGCTGTTCAGGCGCATCGCCGCCTCGGGGGCGCGCGTGGTGGTCACCACCGACCACGGCACCGTGCGCGTCGACAACCCCGTGAAGGTGCTCGGCGACAAGAACACCAACACCAACCTGCGCTACAAGGTGGGCAAGAACCTGGGTTACAACAACAAGCAGGTCTACGAGATCAAGCGTCCCACGATGATGGGGTTGCCGTCGCCCAACGTGTCGTCGGCCTACATCTTCGCCGGCAACCACGACTTCTTCGCCTACCCCAACAACTACAACTACTACGTGCAGTATTATACCGACACGTTCCAGCACGGCGGCATATCGCTTGAAGAGATGCTTGTGCCGCTTGTGACACTGACACCGAAAACCAACATCTGACCATATCTCATATTCATCTCACACACAGCAATGAGCAAAGAGATTACCATAGCCGGTCTGGACGACCTGGACCGCGCCGCAGCCGAATTCGTCGGCATGATGGACGACCGAACCGTCTACGCCTTCCACGGCCCGATGGGCGCCGGAAAGACCACTTTCATCAGCGCCCTGTGCCGCGCGCTCGGCGTCGATGCCGAAGAGGCCAACTCGCCGTCGTTCGCCATAGTGAACGAATACCGCTCTGACACCACCGCCGAACTGATATACCATTTCGACCTCTACCGCCTGGAGTCAGTAGACGAGGCGCTTGAAATCGGCATAGAGGACTATTTCGACTCGGGCGCGCTCTGCCTGCTCGAATGGCCCGAGCGCATCGAGCCCCTGCTGCCCGACGACACCGTGGTTGTCAAAATCACCGTCAACGACGACGATACCCGCACCCTCACCATCAACGACTGATTCCCCCGCTACCGCAGTGATACACAGACTCGACAGCGTGCCGTCAACCAACACCTGGACCAAGGAACACGCGGCCTCGCTGGCGCACGGCGATATCGTGATCACCCGCGACCAGACCGCCGGACGCGGGCAGCGCGGCAACTCATGGGAGGCAGCCCCGGGCATGAACCTCACATTCTCGCTCATGCTCAGGCCGCGCAACATCACCCCGCGGCGCCAGTGGGCCATCTCGCAGGCGGTGGCTCTCGGCATCGCCGAAACCCTCGACCACATTCTCCGTGAAACCGGACCCGCTCCGGGAGGCTCGCTTGAGCGCGTCGCGATAAAATGGCCCAACGACATCTATGTCGGCGACCGCAAGATCTGCGGCATCCTCATCGAGAACTCGCTTGACTCGCCCGAGACAATCGGGCACTCGATTGCGGGGATAGGGATTAATGTCAACCAGCCGGAATTCGTGTCTGACGCCCCCAACCCAGTCTCTCTCCGACAGCTCACCGGCGTGGATTTCGACCTTAACGACGTGCTCGGCCAATGCGTCGGCCGCCTCATGCACTGGTTCGATATCGCCGAAAGCGGAAACACCCGCCTGCTCGACGGCGAGTATGACACCCGACTGTGGCGCAGGAGCGGCGTGCATGAATACGCCCTGCCCGACGGCACCCGGTTCCGGGCGCGGATAATGGGTGTGGAAAGTGACGGGCGACTGAAACTCATCGACACCGACGACACGATCCGGCGGTTCTATTTCAAAGAAACAGCATTTGTTCTGTAATGTCTGACTTACACCCCATCCACCCGGCCGAACCGGCCGACAGGCCGCTCATCACGATAGTGACGGTGACATATAACGCGGCGAAGACTCTGCCCCCGACGCTCGACAGCGTGCGGTCGCAGGACTTTGACCGTTTCGAGCACCTTATCATCGACGGTGCATCGACCGACGGCACACCTGACATCGTGCGCCGTGACGCGCGCCCATGGGAAACCGTCATCTCGGAACGTGACCGGGGCCTTTACGACGCCATGAACAAAGGTCTCGACCGTGCCCGCGGCGACTATGTGATGTTCCTCAATGCCGGCGACACCCTGCACGCCCCCGACACGCTGTCGCGCATCGCACGGGTCATTCTCGACAACGACTTCCCCGGAGTGGTATACGGTCAGACAGATATCGTCGACAGCAGCCGGCGCCGTGTGGCCGGACGGCACCTGGAGGCCCCCGAGCATCTGACCCTCAAAAGTTTCGCCGAGGGGATGGTGGTATGTCACCAGGCCTTCATTGCCCTGAAACGCATCACCGGGCCGTTCGACCTCAGCTACCGTTTCTCGGCCGACTATGAATGGTGCATCCGCGTGCTCCAGCATTCGCGCAACAACGTGATGGTGCCCGGTGTGCTGATAGACTATCTGGCCGAGGGTGTGACCACCCGCAACCGGCGCGCATCGCTTGCCGAGCGGTTCCGCATCATGAGCCGGTATTACGGTTTCTGGCCCACGCTGTGGCGCCACCTCGGGTTCATACCGCGTTTCCTGAAACGCCGCCGTCTGGAAAAGAAATTCATCAACTGACAGTCCTGACCAATCACCTACCGAAGATGATAATACTCAACACCACATTCTTTGCCGAAGAATCGCTCGGCGAGCAGCTGCACGGATGGATCAAGGAGACCTACCTGCCGGCCGCGCGCCGCACCGGCCTGTTCACCGACGTAGAGGCAGTGCGCATACTCGACCAGCCGGAGCCGGGCGCCGTGAGCTTTGCCGTGCGCTGTACAGCCGACGACCTCGACAGCGCCCGGCAGTGGCACGACAATGACGGCGCCGGCGCCCGTGACGCACTGCACACGCGCTGGGGCCAGCGCGTGGTGTGGTTCACTACATACATGGAAACCATCTGACCATGGCTGTACGACACGGATCGGAGATAGAGGGTGTCGGCGCCGCATCGTCGGCCGGCGGCTGGGACCGGGTGATTATCGGCATCGACCCCGGCACGAACGTCATGGGCTACGGCATACTCGGGGTGAACGGCAAGAAACCCGCCATGATAGCCATGGGGGTGATCAAGCTGTCGCGGTTCGACGACCATTACATGCGTCTGCGCCACATCCACCAGCGCGTGGCCGCCATAATAGCGTCATATCTGCCCGACGAGATGGCCATCGAGGCACCCTTCTACGGCAAGAACGTGCAGTCGATGCTCAAGCTGGGGCGCGCCCAGGGGGTGGCCATGTCGGCCGCCCTCGAACGCGACATACCCATAGCCGAATACGAGCCGCGCAAGATCAAGATGGCCATAACCGGCAACGGCGGCGCCTCGAAAGAGCAGGTGCAGGAGATGTTGCGCCGCATACTGGGCATAGACCGCGAGATGCTGATGCCGCAGCTCGACGCCACCGACGCCCTCGGCGCCGCCCTTTGCCATTTCTATGAAAGCCAGCGCCCGGCCGCAGCGGCAGGGCCAAAATCGTGGAAAGAGTTCATCGCCCGCAATCCGGGGCGAGTGAAATGACCCACCCGAGCGCCGTATTCGGCAAATTGCGCGCTTTTCGGGAATTTTAGTAGAATTATGCAGATTATCCGTGTATATCTCTTGCATTTTAACATATCAGCCCTTATCTTTGCACTGCAATTCATCTCCGTAAGAGAAAACACATAATTCCACATAATCACTACTTGGGGCCGCGAACGCACACCGGTGCATCACAGCCCCGCAATTCACCCGGTTCAATATGGTCAGACATCTTACCTTTTCATTAGCGTTGCTGGGGCTTTCGGCCTCGGCGACGGCCACCGCTCCGCTCACGCCCGACGTGTCGTCTACACCCACCGAGGCCGAGGCCGCACTGTTCACAGTGGCCGACAACAATCACGACAATGTCTCGTGGGGTTTCTACGACGAGACAAAGACAAACCATCAGACAGTATTCAATTCAAACGTCTACAAAACCGACAACGCATCGTCTGAACTGCCTTACAACGACTGGCTTTTCCTGCCGGCGATACAGTTCACGGATGCCGACGCACTTTATGAGTTCAGATGCGACGCCGCCCGCGGCTCGTTCTCGCAATACTGGGGCGTGGACGAGGTTTTTGAAGTGAAGATAGGCACAGCCCCCAACGCCCAGTCGATGACCACACAGATCATGGGCGACACCCACCTTACGCTGCAGAACAACCGCGACGGCAAGCTGAAGACATTCACCGAAATGTTCTCGGTGCCCTCGCCGGGGGTATATTACATCGGCATACGCTGCTGCTCGTCTGACTGCAAGAGCCTGGGCATGTACCTGGCCAACATATCGGTCACGCGCCAGCAGTCGTCGACCTCGGCACCCGAGGGTGTCACCGGCCTCACCGCCACCCCGGGCCGCAACGGCGCGCTGACCACGTCGCTGGTGTTCTACATGCCTGACCGCGACGTGAAAGGGAATGCGCTACCCGCCGATGCCGTGATCCGCGCCGTAGCCACTTCATCGGTCGACACCAAAGAGACCACCGGTGCCCCCGGCGCCACATGCATGATTGCCGACCTGGGCACCGTGCAGGGACTCAACGACATCACCGTCACGACCTACATCGGCGAGAACGGCGGCAAACCCGCCACCACGCAGATCTATACCGGCGTCAGCATCCCCGGCCCCGTGACAAACACCCGCTGCAAGTCGACCGCCGACAACATGACCCTGCGTTTTGAATGGGACGCGCCGGTGCGCACTGCCGACGGCAACGGGTTCGTCAGCCCGACAGGCAACACCTACATCATCTACGAGGAGCTGATGAACAACATCATGGGGATGGACACATATTACTGGAACCGGGTGGGCGAACTCCCCGCCGACCAGACATGGTATGAGTACCCGATGCCCGACGACGGCATACAGCGCCGCGTGAAAATCGGTGTCGTGGCCCAAAATGCCGCCGGCGTGAACAATTCGGTGGTCACGCCGATTGTCGGCCTCGGCGGCAAGCCCTACTCCCTGCCGGTAATCGAGGATTTCACGGGCTGCTCGCTCACAGAGTTCAATTACAACCCCATCATGAACTGGGAACCCGACACAGACTACTCGGGTCAGACCTGGACCGTGAACGACCCCGCCATCATCGGCCCGCAATACAACATCGACCACAAGCCCGTGCTGATCTTCAGCAACCATATCGGTACGCGCGCCCGCGTTTCGGTACCGAAATTCTCTACTGCCGGAGCCTCGGCACCGTCGGCCAAATTCGCCGTCTACATGGGCGCCGACACCCCCGACCTGTCGGTCTACGCGATGACTATGGAGTCTGACGGATGGTTCAAGGTAGGCGACATAGCCGTCGACCGCACCGCCGGCACATACCGCGTGGTTGATGTTCCGCTGGGCGCGCAGTGCGCCGACCAGCCCTGGGTGCTGATGGCCGTCGACGGATATTTCGACCCGGCACAGTATCAGATCGGTTTCATTTCGGAATACAGCATAGTCAATTCTCTCGACACCGACCTGGGCGTACTCTCCGTCAGCGGGGGGTCGCCGGTGGTCGGCAATCCCGAAACATACACCGCGGTTGTCTATAACCCCGGCAGACAGGCCGCCACCATGACCCGTGCCACATGGCAGGTGGTAAGCGACGGCAACGTCATCGTGTCTGAGGAGGCCACCCTACCCGCGGCCGCAATAGAGCCGGAGCATGTGTATGACTTCGAGTGGACATTCATCCCGCGTGCCGAAATGATCGGCGCCGCCGAGGTAAGGTTTGCCATCGAGGTTGCCAATGACGGCGACCGCGCCAACAACACGGCATCACTTCCCGTGATGATAAAGAGCGGAGCGAAAGTGACCGTGCGCGACCTCCGCGCCACCGAGCAGTCTGACGGCTCAGTCGTGCTTGCATGGACAGAACCGGCCGCCAACATGGCCGTGGAGAGTTTCGAGAACGACATCCCCTACGAGCGCACGGGCACTATCGCCGGATTCACGAATATCGACGGCGACGGATACCAGGTCTGGAACCTCGGCGAGAAAGACCCGATGGGACCTGCCGCCCGCGCCTGGAGCGTATGGGACAAGGCCTGGACACAGCAGACGTTCGGCAACGCCTATCTCCCCTCGCACGGCAACCAGTATCTGCTTGTCACCTGCCCGGGCGACGAGCTGGCCATACCCCCGCGTGCCGATGACTGGCTGATCTCACCCGAGGTCAACGGCCTGTCGTTCGTGGCGTTCGACGCCCGCGTGATCAGTGTTCTCTACGGCACAGAGACGCTTGAATTCCTCTACTCGTCAACTACCCCCGAGCCTGAATCATTCACCCTGCTCGAGACCTTGCAGATAGCCCCGACACTTCAGACCGGCGATGACGGCCTTGAGACGCTTGTCTACGCCCGCTATTCGAGCGAACTCCCTGCCGACGCACGCTATTTTGCCCTGCGCTACCGCTCGCATGACTGTTTCGGCATGATGCTCGACCGGCTGGAATACGCCCCCGCCTCGGCTGACCGCGGCATCACCGGCTACGATATCTACCGCGACGGCGCGCTCATCGCCGAGAACGCACAGGCCGCCGGCACCTATACCGACACCGGCATAGTTCCCGGCTCGGCCCACAGCTACACCGTTTACCCGCGCACCGAGGGCGACAAGGGCGCCATGTCAAATGTCGCCTCCATCAACGGCGGCTCGGCAATCGGCCTCCCCGCGGCTGACAGCACCGTCACCGTTGCCGCCTCGGCCGGCATGATCCACATCACAGCAGCCACACCCACCCCCGTGACCGTCTGCACCCCCGCCGGCCTGACCATAGCCTCCCTGACCGTCGACGGCACCGCCTCGCTCCCCGTCACCCCCGGCATCTACCTCGTGGCCACCCCCACCGCTACCCACAAACTTGCCGTCCGCTGACCCGCCCCATCCCGACTATCAATTCTAAAAAATACGGCCCTGCCACAAATGTCTGGCAGGGCCGTATTTTAAGAATTGAGGGAAAAGGCGGGGACGGATGTTGGCGGTCTTGGGGAAAGTGTGTATCTTTGCTGTCCTATCTTTGACCGAAAAAAACGTCTGTAACCATGAAGAAGACAGTCATATCAGTGCTGGCCGGCGCAATGGCTCTCGGAGCCTGGGCCGACATACCTCTGGAATATTATAAAAGCCTTGACGGGCTGAAGGGGCGCGACCTCAAGAACGCCATCCACGAAATCATATCCGACAATGTGTCGATGCTGTCGTACGGCTCGGGCGACCGCCACACCTGGTGGGGATTCTATGTCACCGACCGCCGCGACGACAACACGGTCGTTGACCGCTACTCGAACGACATACGTTCGTTCGGCTCCCGTGGCAAATCAATCTCGGGCATGAACATCGAGCACTCGTTCCCCAAAAGCTGGTGGGGCGGTTCGCAGAACAATGCCTACAAGGACCTTTACAACCTGATGCCGTGCGAGTCATCGATAAACTCGACAAAAAGCAACTACCCGATGGGCATCGTGATCTCGCCCACCTCGAAGGGGGACAACGGATGCACGCTCGTGGGCAAAGGCTCCGACGGCCAGAACTACTGGGAACCCGCCGACAAATGGAAGGGTGATTTCGCACGCGGATACATGTACATGGCTACCGCCTATCAGAATTTCACCTGGCAGGGCGCCGGACTGCAGATTCTCCAGCAGGGACAGTATCCCACCCTGCGGTCGTGGGCCTACACGCTTTTCATGCAGTGGGCGCGCACCGACCGGGTCGATGACATAGAAATCAAGCGTAACAGCGACGTGGAATCGCTGCAGGGCAACCGCAACCCGTTTGTCGATTTTCCCAACCTTATGGAATATGTATGGGGTGATTCCACGGAAATCGCGTTCCACCCCGCCACCACTATGAAGAGCACCTCGGCCACCGGAGGAATCACCGGTGGCGAATGGGTTACCGTGGCGTCGTCGACCCTGATGGGAGATACCGGCGGTTTCACAGTCGAGAACACTGTCAAACCCTCGGGGAATGTATGGACAAACACCACCGACTACGGGTGGAAGGGATCGGCATTCTTCAGCAATGCATGCCACAAGGCCGATGCCACTCTCTGGACGCCTGAACTTGACCTGACCGGCTGTAGTTCCGGACGCATCAGGTTCGAGCACGCCATAAACAAAGGTGTATCCGCCCCTGACGCCATGCACTCGGTGATTGTGGAACCTGAGGGTGAAGAGGCCGTTGCCGTCAGCCCCTCCGCCTGGCCCTCGGGCAAGAACTGGAACTTCGTCAGCGCCACCGTTGCCCTCGACCGGTTTGCCGGCAAACGCATACGCGTGGGCTTCCGCTACACCTCCACCACCTCCGAGGCGGCGACCTGGGAAATCAAGAACTATTCGTTTGACGTGATAAAGAATCCGTCAGGCATCCACGAAATCGACGATGATCAGCCCGGCAACCTCTACACCGAAGACTCAGACTTCAATGTCGAGCCGGAATATTATACCATCGACGGACGTTGCATCGCCGACCCGTCACAGGCAACCGGCCTGGTGATTGTGCGCCGCGGATCACGCGCCGCCAAGGTCTTCATCCGCCGCTGACATCTGCCGGTGTCATAGCCGTTATCCCGCAATACACCGGGGGCCGTGTCATGAGTCTGACACGGCCCCCGGTTATTTATAATCCGTCAATACGGGTTACGACTGTACTGTCATTCGGCGGCGGTAGCGCCGTCAATGGCGGCGGCGATAGACTTGAAGATCTCGTCTACCGAGCCTGAGCCCTGGATAGGGCGGTATTTCCCTTCGTTGATGTAGAAATCACGCAGGGGAGTGGTCGACTCATGGTAGACCTTCAGGCGGTTCTTGATTGTCTCGGGATTGTCATCGGCACGGCCGGTCTCCTTGCCGCGGCGGAGCATGCGCTCGGTAAGTTCCTCCTCGGGAACCTCAAGGCCGATCACATGATGCACCTTCTGCCCGCGTTTCTCCAGGAAACGGTTCAGGGCCTCGGCCTGGGCGATGGTACGGGGGAAACCGTCGAGAATCACACCCTTGGCGGCACGCGGGTCGTTGTCGAGAATCTCCTCGAGTATGCGTATCATCAGCGAGTCGGGAATAAGCTGCCCCTGGCTGATGTATGTGTGGGCAATCTGCCCCACAGGTGTCTTGCGGGCGATATGGTCGCGCAGAACCTCGCCCGTCGATATATGATGCAGACCGTAGTGGTCTATGAGCTTTTCGCTCTGGGTGCCTTTGCCGCTGCCGGGGGCACCGAATATGACAATATTCATGCTTTCTATTACAAATTCTAAAACACATCCCGATAGGCGCCGGTCTGACAAATTGCACCGGCGACCTTAGAAATCGTATATTTTTCAGGCGTTATGCCAACGCCATGCGGTATCCGGTCAGTCAGCCGATTCCTTGAGCACGTAGATGTCGGGGAGATTGCGGGCCAGGCCGTCAAGGTCGAGGCCGAACCCGATGATGAACTTGGGCGGAATCGAGAAACCGACATAGTCGGGTTTGACGTCGCACTGCAGCGACTCGGGCTTGAACAGCAGGGTGGCGACTTTGAGCGATGCAGGCTCGAGGGCTCGCAGCTCGTCAAGCAGACGGGCGATGGTATGGCCGGTATCGACAATATCCTCCACCACGATGACATCACGCCCTTTTAGGTCTTCGGTCAGCCCCATGAGCTTGCGCACATTGCCGGTGGTCGAAGTTCCCTCGTAGCTCTTGAGACGCACGAAGGTGATTTCGGCGTCGGTCTCGACAGCGCGGAAAAGGTCTGACGCAAAGGGGAAAGCGCCGTTAAGCACTACCAGAAAGAGCGGACGTTTGCCACGAGTCTCCTCGGTGATGGTCTTGCCGAGTTCCTTGATGCGGTCCTGAATCTTCTCGTTGCGGATATAGGGCACAAAAGTAAGCCCGTTGTAGGTAACTTTTTCCATGTGTTAAAATGATTACGCAAAGTTAACCAATAAACCCGTAAATTCCCCCACCCTCTCCCAAAAATTTTCACCCGGAAAACTGCAGAAACGTCTCAAGGTATTATCGGCGGGCGGTTTTGCCGAACAGCTCGGAATGGGAACCAAGACGGACGAGGTACACGGTATCCTCTTCCTCATCGATCCAGACAAGCAGAAAATCCCCCTGTACGTGGCACTCCATACACCCGGCATAATCGCCGGTGAGAGCATGGGGACGATAATGTTCGGGCAACGGCAATCCGTTTTCAAGCAGGGACAGGACTTTCAGCAACTCGGCCGCTTTTGCCGGGTTGTTGCGGATTCGCTTGAGGTCTTTTTTATACTGGGTCGAAGGACGCAGTTTTTTCATAACCCCATCGATTTGAACATGGCGTCGACTGATGAGGTATCAACCGGAGGCACATCCCTGAGCCGACCGCTTTTGGCCTCGGCGATTGCCGCGCGCGTGGTCTCGTTAGGCTCATTGTATGCCACATCGAGCAGCACGCACTCAACGAAATTGTTAAGACTGCGGTGCTCGTGACGCGCCATATCCTTCAGGCGGTCAACAAGGTCTGCCGGCAGACGGAACATAGTAGCCTTGCGAGGTAATGCTGTTTCCATAGTGATATCATTTTATTTGCAAATATATAACAAATATATAGCATAAACAAACAGGGCGGCTAAAATATCGGTCCCGAGGCGCCCTTGAGGCTGTTTTTGAGGGGAATGAGCGTTTTTTGGGAGATTTTAAGGGGTGCGGAGTGGCGGGGGTGATGGATTTTGTGTAACTTTGTGACCTATTATGTACCTGCCCCTGCGGCAGGAACCTGACTGTATGAAACTTTTCACCAACGAACAGATACGCGCCATCGACCGCTACACCATCGAAACCGAGGGTGTGGCTCCCGCCGAGCTGATCGAACGTGTCGCCGAAGGAATCGTCGACGAGATTACGGCACGCTGGCGCCCCACCAAGCCGACCATCATATTCGCCGGCCCTGGCAACAACGGTGCCGACGCCCTGGCTACGGCACGCCTGCTCGTGGCCGAGGGGTTCTCGCCCCAGGTCTATCTCTTCAATATCGGCGGCAACAAGCTGTCGGCCGACTGCTCGGCGGCGCGCGACCATCTGCTGGCCACAGTGCCGGGCCTCGATTTCCATGAGGTCACCACATCGTTCAAGCCGCCCGAGCTAAACTCGAACTACCTGATCATCGACGGTCTGTTCGGCTCGGGACTGCGCGAGGAACTGCAGGGCGGTTTCAAGGCCCTGGTGCAGTATATCAACGAGGAGAACGCCACCGTGGTGTCAATCGACCTCCCCTCGGGCATGTTCAGCGACTGGAACCCCCAGCTTGTGAACCGCAACACCATCCACGCCACCCTCACGCTGGCCATACAGTATCCGCGCATCTGCTTTTTCCTCCCTGACAACGCCGACCTCATCGGCGAGTGGAAGGTGATAGACATAGGCCTCAGCGAGAAAGCCGCCGCGCAGACCCCCGTGGAGTTCTGCCTCATAGAGAAACGCGACGTGCACCGCCGTCTGCGCCACCGCAAGGAGTTCGCGTCGAAAGCCGATTTCGGGTCGGCAGTGCTCTATGCCGGAAGTTACGGAATGATGGGCGCCGCCGTTCTGGCTGCCCGCGGCGCCATGCGCGCCGGTGTGGGCAAGCTCACCGTCACCGCGCCAAAATGCGGTTACTCGATACTGCAGACCGCCGTCCCCGAGGCGATGTACCGCCACAACCGCGGCGAGCTCAACATAGTGGAGATACACCCCGACCGCGATTTCTCGGCCATCGCCGCCGGCCCCGGCATGGGCACCAACGAGATGACCGTCAAGGCACTCGAAGATTTCCTGGCCGCCATAAACCAGCCCGTGATCCTCGACGCGGACGCCCTCAACTGCATGGCGCTGAAACCCGCCATGCTCAACACCATCCCGGTGCTTTCGATCCTCACCCCGCACGCCGGGGAGTTCGACAGGCTTTTCGGCCCCCAGCCGTCGGCCGAGGCACGTCTGCGCAAGGCCATCGAGATGGCCAAATATTACAACATACTCATCATCCTAAAAGGACGTTACACCGCTATCGTGCGCCCCGACGGCAAGGTATGTTTCAACTCGTCGGGATGCCCGGCCATGGCCACCGCCGGCAGCGGCGACGTGCTCACCGGCGTCCTGCTGTCGATGATGGCACAGGGGTATCCGGCCGAGCTGGCCTCGATCATCGCCGTCTATGTGCACGGCCTCGCCGGCGAGATGGCACAGGCCGAGCAGGGGGAATACGGCGTTACCGCCGGTGACATAGCCGACAACATCGGACGCGCCATAAAGGAAGTAATGAGCAAATAAGCCACGCGATATGACCAACAGAGCAAAAGCCACCACAGCCGCCCTGGCGGCGATACTGCTTGCCGCCGGAAACATGACGGCACAGAACACCCAGCTCATGACGGCCACAAAGGCCAACGACTACGCCCTGGCCTACACCCTGCCTGAAACGGCGCTCGACATCACCCTCGAGGCCGAGATCACGGTGCGGAAACCGGGCGAATTCTACCGTTATGCCCGCAAATACCTCAACATCGACGACCCCATAGCCGCCGAGAGCCGCACGGCCACGCTCAAAAGCGCCGTCGTGACCACCCGCGGTGTCAGACCGGCCGATGCGGTGCCATACGCCATGCAGCTCAAGAACGGTTTCGCCGCCTTCGTGATGCTGTCGGCCG
The DNA here is from genome assembly GCA_938027385.1 of uncultured Porphyromonadaceae bacterium. Taxonomy (GTDB): domain Bacteria; phylum Bacteroidota; class Bacteroidia; order Bacteroidales; family Muribaculaceae; genus UBA7173. The sequence goes on from CALJBF010000012.1 coordinate 12,950, forward strand.
AGGGGTTCCCCCTGGCCATCAACACAGAGCAGACTGCACCGGCCGAGACAGTGACGCTCCCCGAGCCGAAAGAGGCCGCCCCTACCCCCCTCGAAACACCCGCCGCCCGACAGGTCATCAGCCAGGAGATGCTCCAGAGCCAGTCGGTGGCGAAACGCGCCGAACTGGCCGCCACGGCAATATTCGACCTGCGCCAGAGCCGTTCGGAACTCATCTCGGGACAGGCCGACACCATGCCCCCCGACGGCAAGTCGCTGCAGCTGATGCTCGACAACCTTGAGGCGCAGGAGCAGGCGTTGCTGGCCATGTTCGTCGGCACCACACAGACCTCGACCGTGGTGACCACCGTTTCGGTGACTCCCGACGATGACATATCGCGCAAAGTGATAGCGCGTCTGTCGCCGCTCGAAGGGTTCGTCAGCCCCGACAACCTGGCCGGCGACCCCGTGTATCTCAGCGTGAAAGTGACCTCGCGCGGCGAGATGCCCGTCAACGAGAAGGGCGAGACCATCCCCTTCCCGAAAAACGGTGTGGCATACTGCATACCGGGCGAGGCAGAGGTTACCGTGAGCTATGACGGACGCGACTTTTACCGCGCCGACAGGGAGTTCGCCCAGTTCGGCATAGACTACGGTCTGGCACCCTCACTCCTCACCGACAGGAAAAATCCGAGATTCATGATATTCGACCCGGCCACAGGCGCTTTGCTCTCGTCGGGAACCGACCAGCAGTGACCGCCGCGATGAACACCACCGACCGCCCCAAGACAATCTATGCCCGCGGAGCCGACAACGGTTTCTGGCTCGGACTGTGTTTCCTGGGCATATTCGCCGCCTCGGCCCTGTCGCTGACGGTGGCGTGGCTCAACATCGTGGCCGTGGCGCTGGCACTGTATGTGCCGTATCTGACCTACCGTTTCCTGCGCCGCACGCATGTCGACACCCACGGCATGGCCACATTCTCGTCGCTGTGGATGCAGGGCATCGTGGCGTTTGCCTGCGGCGCGCTCATCATGGGCGCCGGTACATACATCTACATGCGGTTCATCGAGCCGGGATTCATCGTCAGGGTCATAGACACCGCCGTCGCGGCCTACGAGAACGCCCCGTTCGAGGGGGCTGCCGAAATCGCCGATGAACTCAGGCAGATCGTAAACCACAGGCTCGTGCCGCGGCCCCAGGACATAGTGATGATATGGATGTGGGCGGCCGTATTCTCAGGCTCGCTGCTTTCCATGCTCATGGCAGGCGTGGCACGTCTGCGCCGGGTGCCCGTCAGCAGCTGACACAATCACTTATGCAACAGAAAACTATCTATATGGATATTTCGATAATCGTACCGCTCTATAACGAGGCTGACTCGCTCCCCGAGCTGCAGGCCTGGATAGAGCGTGTAATGAAAGAGAACGGTTTCACCTACGAAGTCATATATGTCAACGACGGGTCGACCGATGACTCGTGGGAGGTCATACGACGTCTGAGCAAGGAGAATCCCGCCGTAAAAGGGGTTGCCTTCAGGCGCAACTACGGCAAGTCGCCGGCACTCAACACCGGTTTCCGCCACGCGCAGGGCGACGTGGTCATCACCATGGACGCCGACCTGCAGGACTCGCCCGACGAGATTCCCGGGCTCTACCGCATGATCACCGACGAGGGCTACGACCTCGTGAGCGGATGGAAGAAAAAACGCTACGACCCCCTGTCGAAGACCATCCCCACCAAGCTTTTCAACGCCACGGCACGCCGGGTGAGCGGCATACACAACCTGCACGACTTCAACTGCGGCCTCAAGGCATACAAAAACAAGGTGGTAAAGCGCATCGAGGTCTACGGCGACATGCACCGCTACATCCCCTACCTGGCCAAGAACGCCGGATTCGGCCGCATCGGCGAGAAGGTCGTGCAGCATCAGGCACGCAAATACGGCAAGACAAAATTCGGCCTCGACAGGTTCGTGAACGGCTATCTTGACCTCTGCACCCTCTGGTTCACCAACAAATTCGGGGGCAAGCCGATGCACTTTTTCGGGCTGCTGGGCTCGCTGATGTTCATCCTGGGCCTGGTAGCCGTGATAATAGTGGGCGGCTTGAAACTCAGGGCCATGTACACCGGCGCGCACTACACTCTGGTGACCGACTCGCCATACTTCTACATAGCGCTCACCACAATGCTGCTGGGCACCCAGCTCTTCCTTGCCGGTTTTGTGGGTGAACTTGTCGTGCGCAACTCGCCGCGACGCAACGATTACGAAATCGAGGAGGAAATTGGCATCGAAAAATAAAATATTCACCTGCATGATGTGGGCCGCGGGACTGATCCTCCTGCCGGCCATGCTCGGCGCGTGCAACTCGACCGGATGCACCGACAACCGGTCGTCACTGCCGCTGGCCGGATTCTATGCCGCCGGCAGCGACACGCAGATCAGCCTCGACTCGCTGGAAATCGGCGGCGTGGGCGCACCTGGCGACTCACTGCTGGTGCACGCCGGCGAACAGGCCAAGGATGTCTATCTGCCGTTCCGCATCGACAGCGGGCGCACATCGTTCTTCATCCGTTACATGTACCGCGAGCAGGGGCTCGACAACCCGGCGTTCAACGACACGGTGACCTTCACCTACGACTCCGAACCCTATTTCGCATCTGAAGAGTGTGGCGCCATGTACCGCTACCGGGTGACCGGCGTCACCTACACGCGGCACCTGATCGAGTCGGTCGATGTCGTCGACTCGGTGGTGACAAATGTGGAGATGGAGCGTTTCCGCATCTTCTTCAAGGTATCGCAGCCCGGCGAGGATGACGGCACGCACGACTATTCACGCAATTCCATGCCACAGGGCGGCCGGAGGGCGCCGCGCCCATGAGACGCATACTTACCGTCTTTGCCGCCGTCATGGCCTTTGTGGCCCTGGTGACTGGGCCGCTGTCGGCACAGCGCCGCGTGTCGCCGGTGAAACCGCCTGCCGGCCAGAATTTCAACCGCCAGGAGGGCGACTCGCTGTCGCGCGACGGCGTCATACAGCAGACAGACTCGCGCGGCCGCAAGATTCTTGTAGACACCGTCAGTGGCACGGAGGTGCCCGATACCGCCGGAATGTTCACCACGGTTCCGAAGATGATCTACCCGCTGTTCCATTCGGTAAGCGTGGGAGTCGACATCTGGGATCCGGTGATGCGCATATTCGGCCAGCATTACGGCCTGGTGGAGTTCTCGGGCGAGCTGAACCTGCACAACCGCTACATTCCGGTGGTGGAGATCGGCCTGGGGCAGAGCACCTACACGCCGGCAAACCAGAACTACACCTACCGCGTGTCGACGGTGCCCTATTTCCGCATCGGGTGCAACTACAATTTCCTTTACAACTCGAACCCCGACTACCTGGCCTACGGAGGCATCCGCGTGGGGTATTCGCCATTCAATTACCACCTCGAAAACGTTACCGTGAACTCGGGTTACTGGGACGAGTCACAGACAGTGACATTCCCCTCACTGCATTCTTATGTGGTGTACCTCAACCTGCTTTTCGGCATCCGCGTCAAGATTATCGGTCCGGTGTCGATGGGATGGTCGTTCAGGTTCAAGACGCGCCTGCACGAGACAAAGAACCCCGCCGGCAACCCCTGGTACATACCTGGCTACGGCACGCGCAACAGCTCGATATCCGGGTCATTCTCGATATATTACACTCTCCCGCTCCATAAACCGACAAAACAAACACCCAAAACGTTATGAAAATAGCAATATGCAGTGACCACGCCGGTTTCGGCCTCAAGGCGATAATCGAAGGCTATCTTGAGGCTCAGGGCCTCGAATATGAGGACTTCGGCACATACTCAGAGGAATCGTGCGACTACCCCGACTTCGCCCATCCGGCGGCCGAGGCCATCGAGCGCGGCGAATGCTACCCCGGCATTGCCATGTGCGGCACCGGTAACGGCATCGCCATGACCCTCAACAAGCATCAGGGCATACGCGCCGCACTCTGCTGGAATACCGAGCTTGCCGCCCTGGCCCGTCAGCACAACGACGCCAACGTGCTGGTGCTCCCGGCCCGTTTCATCGAGCCTGAGGTCGCTCTCGCCATAGTCGACACCTTCCTCAGCACCGGATTCGACGGAGGGCGCCACGAGCGCCGCATCCGCAAGATTCCCGTAAATCACTGACACCATACCATCCCCGACAAACATCCCAACCGCACCATGAGTTATACCCCCTATCAGGGCCATGTGCTCGACATATACGAGAAGAGTTTCCAGGACAACTGGGCATTGCCGGCACTCACCGACGCCGGTTCAAAAGAAGTGCTCACCTACGGTGACCTTGCGCGCCGCATCGCCCGCATGCATCTGTTCTACAGCCAGACAGGCGTGCAACCCGGCGACAAAGTTGCCCTCCTCGGAAAGAACTCGGCCACATGGGTGATGACTTTCATGGCCACCATAACCTACGGTGCGGCGATAGTGCCCATTCTGGCCGACTTCAATCCCCACGACACACAGCACATCATAAACCACTCGGAGGCCACCGTACTCTTCGTGTCAGAGCCGATATGGGAGACCCTTGAGTTCGACGAGATGCCGCAACTCAGGGCCGTGGTCTCGCTTGAGACCCACCATGTGCTGGCCGAGCGCCCCGTCGAGGGGAAACCGTCGGCCGAGAAGATAATTCGCAACCTGTCGCGTAGGTTCAAGTCGGTGTACCGCAACGGTTTCACAGCGCGCGATATAAAATATCCTCGCGTCGACAAAGACCAGACCGCCATTCTTAACTACACCTCGGGCACCACGGGATTCTCGAAAGGCGTGATGCTGAGCTATGACAACATCATGGGCAACCTTGGCTACGGCATGCAGTCGAAACTCCATTACTGCGGATCGAGAGCACTGTCGTTCCTGCCGCTGGCACACGCGTACGGTTGCGCGTTCGACATGCTCGTACCCCTTGCCGTTGGCACCAAGGTCACGGTGTTTACCAAGCCCCCCATCCCCAAGATTCTGCTCAAGGCCATGAGCGACGTTCGCCCCAGCCTTGTGGTGTGCGTGCCACTGATTCTTGAAAAGATCTACCGCAAGCAGATAGTGCCGATGATCACACGCCGCGCCATGCGCTGGGCCCTGGCCGTGCCTTTCCTCGACAATGCCATCTACGCAAAAATACGCAACAAGCTCGTCGAGGCTTTCGGCGGTCAATTCGAGGAACTCATCATCGGTGGCGCGCCGCTCAACGCCGAGGTAGAGGCATTCCTTTACCGCATCAAGTTCCCCTTCACCGTGGGCTACGGCATGACAGAGTGCGGCCCGCTGATCTCGCACACCCCCTGGCGCGAGTTCAAGCCCGGCTCGTGCGGACGCGTGCTGCCAAACATGGAGGCCAAGATTCTCAGCGACAATCCGGCCGAGATTCCCGGCGAGATATGCGTGCGCGGACAGAACGTGATGAAGGGGTATTACAAGAACCCCGACGCCACCGCCGCCGCTCTTGACGAAGACGGATGGCTCCACACCGGCGACATGGGCACCCTGCAACCCGACGGCACCCTCTCAATCAAGGGGCGTTACAAGACCATGATCCTCTCGGCCTCGGGTCAGAACATCTACCCCGAGGAGATCGAGGCCAAACTCAACAACATGCCCTACGTGAGCGAGTCGCTTGTGGTGGAACGCGGCAAAGGCCTGACAGCCATCGTCTACCCCGACTACGAGCGCATGGACGCCGACGGCATCGCGAATGACCAGCTCCCCGACCTGATGGAGCGCAACCGCAATGACCTGAACTCGCTCGTGGCCCCCTATGAACGCATAGACCGCATCCAGCTCATCCCCCACGAGTTCGAGAAGACCCCCAAGAAATCCATCAAGCG
>CALJBF010000013.1 GCA_938027385.1 uncultured Porphyromonadaceae bacterium
CTGGCAGACGGGGCCGGTCTCAAAGCTTAAGAAGATCGATCTCGGAACATGGTCATTCGCCGACGACATCAACCCTGACGACCAGTGGGTAGACGACTTAGGCAACAAGAAAACCCACAACTACCCCTCATGCTACCAGATCGACCTCTCGGGCGAAGGTGACATTACCATCGGCCGGAGCTACATACTCAAAGACATCGCTCCGATGTTCGGCTCGACCGGTCTGCTGCAGGACCAGCGCAACAACCTCGACCGCCTGATGTCAAGCCCGCTCATGACCGGTACAGAAATCGTACACGAGGCAACCGGAGGCCCTGTGGAAGTGGATTTCATGTTCGGAGCCGGCAACTTCGGCAACCGCCTCTGCTATTATTATGCTCCGGCTGAGGCCGCTGTCGATAAAGACCCACGAGCCCTGGTGAAAGCTTTTGCCCAGAACGAGATACCCACATTCTGCATCGACCCGCAGATGCGTGCGTCGAAACACATGGAGAGATGGAAAAAAGACTCTCAGACAGGCGAATGGAAGAAACTCGACAAAAATGTGGACCATTTCGACAACGATCACCTCGGGCGGGTGCTTGCCCTCGGCCCGGATACCAACTACGGCACATGGGGAGACGACCTCATTACCGGCAGGAGATTCAGGCTGAAATACTACGGAGCAGGATACGACCAGGAACCGACCGACGATTTCCCCGCAGGCACACGCATCTATTTCTTCCTGGTGACTTACAATGACGGCAATTGGGACGGCGAGCTCGATGAAAATGGCCAATGGAAAGACTCACGCCTGCCATATTCAGTGAAATTCGCCTCGCGCACACTCAACACCGAATTCGGCACCCAGGGCAACTGGTGGAAGATAGACAATCACCGTGAATACGGCGAGAAGTATGGCTCGGGGGCAATGGCGGCATCGGCAATCAACTACTGGTATGCCGACTCGAACACCGGGCAACCCGTGAACCTCAACATGATCTCGTGGGAAGACCGTATACAGCCCGAGAGCAATGGCGACTCCTTTAAGGCAAACAGCGACTACGACATGGGCGACGTGGCTTTCGCGCTCTACGGCGTGAAGAACCCCATCACTGACATTGACGAGGCCGACCCGCTGCGCCTCCGCGTAGACCCCTGGAGCGATTACGCCCCGGCCGACAACACCAACCACTACACCCACTGGCTCAACATCGTCAACGAAGGTGGCGCGCCGGTGCGCTCGTGCGACCTGCAGCCGGTGACTTTCAGCGACGGCAGACTCTTGCCGGCCTATACATGGGTATCCATCTCGCAATATGAAAACGGCGGCGATGCCGCGCGCCCGCTGAAGTTCCTGGTAATCCGTAAATCAGCCAGACTCGACGGGAAAAATGACGGCGACTACCAAGCCTCAGACCTCGTGGACCAGAATCTGAAAATCACGCTCGACTACGCATTCGTCGATTCCTACGGCCAGAATCTTGACGGCGTAGGATTCAGCCGCGTGCAGAACGAGTTCACACGCGGCATCAACGACGAAACAGCTGTTGATTTCGGCAATCTCTATTACAAGTATGAACAGGATACCGAGACGACCGGCTCGCACCCCTGGAAGTACGGCTACCAGATGTCGTTCTCGCTCAACGGCGGCAAGATCCGCAACACAAACATCGACACTGTAATGATTCCGCGCTCGGAAATCATTGTCGATCCGCGCGGCACCGCCGAGAGCATCGACCTGGCCGACGCTGACGAGAAACACTTCACCGGCACCCTCCCCGAAATCAAAAACCGCATGTATGTGACCGTGCGCTGTGCCGACCTTACCGACCTCGATACGAAAGAGGACATCAAGGCCGTGATGCTCTGCGGCACCGACAGACTGTCGCACTACAAAGACGGCTCGGCTCCTTCCATTGGCAACAACATCCTCTGCATCCTCACCAAAGGCGACGACGGCAACTGGGCTGTCAGCTCGCAGAACGGCAACTACCGGCTGGCCGGCATGTCGGCCCACGACGACGCCCAGTGGCTCGTACTTGAGGCCGACCTGGTACCCTCTGACGTGCACGCCGTAATCTACACCCAGTGCGAGGACACGAAAAACAAGCAGATCGACAACAACTTCTATGGTATCGCACCCAAGGGGTGCACTCTCCCCGCTCTCGACTTCCGGGTGGATGACATCCGCTACGAAGGTGTGCCCCACGACAAGGAATACTACGCCGCGATCTTCCCGGCACGCACCTCATGGAGCGTAGAGGGTTTCGACAACAACTCCGGCATACTCTTCAACCAATGGCGCGCCTACAACAACGGTTTCTTCAAGTGGAACGATGACGAAAGCGCATATCTGAACATCCTCCACGGCACGGAACCGCGCTCAGGCTCGATGCCGGCCGACAGATACACCACATGGCTGGGCTACGACACCCACACCAACACCACAAATGTGACGAGCAACGACCTTACGTTCGACAACGGTCGGTGGACGAACCTCGACGTACTCGCCCAGCCCTATCAGAACGAACGGCAAGTGACCGCCGACTATCTGCTGCGCGCTTACTATGTGCCACAGGCACCGGCCAACCTGCCGCAGACACGCGCCGCCGCAAACCGTTACGTGGTGCTTGAGGCCGGTCAGCCGGCATCGGCACGGCAGAACGAGTGGACAGGCATCGAAGATGCCGCGGCCGACAGCGCCACCGGTGAGCCCGTCTATTACAACCTGCAGGGGATGCGCACAGCCGCCCCGCAGGCCGGGCAGACCTATATCGTGGTGCGCGGCACCGTAGCCTCCAAAGAGGTCTACCGCCGCTGACGCGCACCGCGCCCTTGCAACACCGATAAAGTACAGCACACAAATACTTATTTTGGGATAAAGGTGGAAGGCAGTCTCTGAGTGATCAGCGGCTGCCTTTGTTTTACATCTTTTCCCGGCAATTTTCGTATCTTTGCGCCCGGTACGGCTCAGCGGCCGCACGCTTACCTGACTCAACCTATAAAACAACATAATATTCATGCACATTTTTACCCACGCAAGGCGCCTCACACTGACTCTCGGCGCACTGGCCCTGACAGCCACCATGGCTCAGGCCGATGAATTCGTACTCTCTGCCAACGGCCACCTCAACGACTTCCCCCAGACCGAAAAGGGGTACTGGACCGAAACCCTCTCGTGCCTCGGCAAATACCAGCACCTGAACTTAGGTGTCTTCGATCTCACGCACAACATCTCGGAAGACCCCGCCAACACCGAACCCGCATATTCATGGAGCGGATTCATAGTATGCACCAACGGCTCTGACGCCGACATGCTTACAGAACAGGGCGGATGGATCGCCAACCAGTGGGGCTGCATGGCCGGTGGTGGCATCAAGGCCATCGGCGATGACAACACTCCCGAAGTGGAGAAAGGTCTCCCCTATTTCCTGGGCTACTGGTCATATTATCTCGACAACAGCATGAATATGCACACCTGCGAGATAAAGTTCAACACCGACGGTCCCTGCACGCCTCAGGGCGTGTTTGTGTGCCCCGCTCCGTGGGCGTACTACGGTAACATGGAGGGTGACGGCTTTGCCCGTCCGCTCAATCAGGAGGGCGACATCGAGACCCTGATATTCCACGGTGTCGGTGCCGACGGCACCGAATGCGCCACCGTGACGCACACACTGGCCAAGGCTGTGCCCGACGGCGACGGCTACCGCTGCGAGCAGAATCCCGACTGGCAGTGGGTTGACCTCACCGCGCTGGGCGAGGTGGCATCGGTCTACATGACTATGGAGACTACCGACACCGACCCCCAGTGGGGCCCCAACTCGACCATGTACTTCTGTCTTGACCGCCTCACGGTAACCGGCACCGCCGGCATAGGCAACGTTGCCGCCGATGCCGCTGCTGACGCCCCCGCCGAATATTTCACAATCGACGGCCGCAAGGTGGCAAACCCCACAGCTGGCCTCTAT
>CALJBF010000014.1 GCA_938027385.1 uncultured Porphyromonadaceae bacterium
CACCCGCGAGGGTGGATGACGACTGGCCGAGCTTGATATACCCGAGCCCGACATCTTTCAACGGCTGGAGGCGGCGCACGATCTTGCGTGTCTGTGCCGAATCATCCTCGCTGAAGAACTCTATGGCCTGCGCGACGGTCATGTCGAGCACATCGTATATGCTTTTGCCACGGTACTGCACCTCAAGCACCTCGGGCTTGAACCGCTTGCCGCCACATGCCTCACAGGGGATGGTGATGTCGGCCATGAACTGCATCTCGATGGTGATGGTCCCCTCCCCCTTGCACTCTTCGCAACGCCCCCCTTCGGCATTGAACGAGAAATACGCGGGGGTGAAACCCATCTGTTTCGACAGCGCCTGCGCGGCGTAAAGCTGACGGATCTCGTCGTAAGCCTTTAGATATGTGGCCGGATTCGAGCGCGATGACTTGCCGATGGGGTTCTGGTCAACGAACTCCACGGCCGAGATGCGCCGCAGGTCGCCACCCAGACCGCCGAAGGCGCCGGGGGCGTCTGATGCCTCGCCGAGATGGCGCAACAGGGCGCGGTAGAGGATGTCGCGCACAAGTGTGGACTTTCCCGAACCGCTGACGCCGGTGACAACGGTGAGTACGCCGAGCGGGAAACGCACGTCAATATCCTTGAGGTTGTGCTCGCGGGCCCCTTTGACCTCGATGTAGCTTGACGAGCGGCGGCGCGTCTGCGGCACGGCCACCGACATCTGTCCGGTCAGGTATTTTGCCGTATAGCTATCTTTTGCATCGGCGAGGCGGTCAACCGGGCCGTCGTACACGATCTCGCCCCCGAGACGCCCTGCCAGCGGGCCCACGTCGATAATCCAGTCGGCAGCCTCCATGATCTCGCGGTCATGCTCTACTACCACAACTGTGTTGCCGATCTGCTGAAGGCGGCGCAACACCCCTATCAGGCGCTCGGTATCGCGACTGTGAAGCCCGATCGAAGGCTCGTCGAGGATATAGAGCGACCCTATCAGCGCCGAACCCAGCGATGTGGCCAGGTTGATGCGCTGGCTCTCGCCGCCCGAAAGGGTCGACGACAGGCGGTCGAGCGTAAGATATTCCAATCCCACCTCGACAAGAAAACCCAGGCGCGAGGTTATCTCTGCCAGCAGACGTTTCGCCACGGCGGCGTCGTGCGGAGTGAGTTCGAGCGTGTCGAACCACCGGCGCAGGTCGCCTACAGGCATTTTCACCAGGTCGGCGATGGTCTTGCCACCCACGCGCACATACATCGCCTCGGGGCGCAGACGTGAGCCGTGACACGCCGGGCATACGGTCTTGCCGCGGAACCGCGCCTTCATCACGCGGTACTGGATCTTGTGCTGGTTCTGGTCGAGCATGCGGAAGAATCCGTCGATTCCCTCGAAACCACGCGTGCCATGCCACAGGGTATCCTTCTCAGACTGCGTGAGCTCGCAATACGGCTTGTGGATGGGGAAACCTGTCTGAGCCGCCACGTGGATGAACTGGCGTTTCCACTCACTCATCTTGTCACCTTTCCAGGGGGCGACGGCGTCGTTATAGACCGACAGCGCCGGATTGGGTATCACAAGCCGCTCGTCAATGCCGATGGTCTTTCCGAACCCTTCGCACACAGGACATGCACCGTAAGGGTTGTTGAAGTTGAAGAGCAGGTCTGACGGCTCCATGAACTCGATACCGTCAGCCTCGAAACGCCGTGAGAATTCATGGCGGTGCACACCGTCGTCGCCCCACACCGCCAACACGGCGGCATCGTGCCCCTCGAAGAACGCGGTCTCGACCGAATCGCCCATTCGGGTGATCTCATCGGCCTCGTGCGATACCACAAGACGGTCTACAAGCAGTTCATAACCGGGATTCACCCTGGGGAGAGAGCTGTCGGCGAGCAGGTCGTCGAACTCAAAGAAAGCGCCGTCGCGGTACAGGCGCGAATATCCGGCCCCGCGGAGAACCTCGATATGCTGTGCCAGCGTGCGCCCGTCGGGCACGAACAACGGCGCCACCACGGCCACACGGGTTCCGTCGGGATACGCCAGAGCGGCCTCGACCACATCGGTCACGGTGTGCCGCTTGACCTCCAGCCCGCTCACGGGCGAGAATGTATGCCCCACCCGGCCGAAAAGCAGACGCATGTAGTCGTATATCTCGGTTGAGGTGCCCACGGTACTGCGCGGATTGCGCGTGTTCACCTTCTGCTCGATGGCGATTGCAGGGGGCAGGCCGTGGATGAAGTCAACCTCGGGTTTCTGCATCTTGCCAAGAAACTGACGCGCATAGGCCGACAGGCTCTCGACATAGCGCCTCTGCCCCTCGGCATAGAGCGTGTCGAACGCCAGCGACGACTTGCCCGAGCCCGACAGCCCGGTGACCACGACCAGCTTGTTGCGCGGCACGTCAAGACTCACATTCTTGAGATTGTTGACGCGGGCACCTTTTATAATGATATCAGATGATGTCTTCATTTGGAATTAATATATACAAAGTTAGCCATTTTTTCGCTGACCTTGCGTGATATTAAATTAAATTAGCTTAATTTGCGGTGCGTTAATAATGTAGCTGAAAGATGAGTTGAAACTTCGGCAACGGGCCGAACATTCCCGCACCGCGGGGCGTTTACAATACAAAATCTCATAAACCCACTAAAAGACCAAATTATTATGAAAAATCTGGATATCGTTCTGGCAGTTGTGGGCGGCGCTCTGGTAGGCGCATCGCTCGGTCTGCTTTTCGCCCCCAAGAAAGGCGAGGATACCCGTTCTGAAATCCTTGACTACCTCAAGTCGAAAGGCATCAACCTCAAGCGCAGCAAGCTCGAACAGCTCGTTGACGAAATCGAGGAGGCCGCCGCGAAATAAACGGGTCCTCCCTCTGACCATAACCGAATAACCAACTAAAGACAATATTACCACAATGAAAGGTCTGAATTTACTGTATGCATTCCTCGGGGGTGCTATCGTAGGTGCCGGTGCCGCACTGCTGCTGGCACCCGAGAAAGGTGAAGACATGCGCGCCGAAATCAAATCGCTGTTGCGCAAATACGGTCTCTGCAAGTGCACCAAAGAGGAAGAACTCGAGGAGATCGTCGACGAAATCGCCGCCGAAATCAAGAAATGACAGTTTCTTCCATGAAATAATCCGATTGCCGGGGGTATGGCCGCGCCACATCCCCGGCAACCGATAGTTACCCCCGTAATCCTGACATCACATTCCACATCATCATGAATTCCGACAGCCCGTTCTCAGCAAGATTCCAGACAATCCGCGACCGTCTGAAGAGCCTCTGCCACCTGTATATCGAGAAAGCCAAACTCACACTGGCCGAACGCATGACCCTGTTGCTTTCGGCCGGACTGATACTGTTTGCCTGCGCACTGCTCTGCATAATGGGGCTGGCGTTCCTGTCGGGCTCGCTTGTGATGCTGTTGGGCCAATGCATGTCTGACATCGCGGCATGGGCAATCGTCGGGGGCATATACATACTGATTGCCGTATTGATCATACTGTTACGCAAGCCGTTGGTCATCAACCCGGTGGCACGTTTCATCTCGCGACTCATACTCGGCGACGAGGATGCCGCCGAACCCGGCACCGACCGTTCGGCCGCCGAAAACCGTTTCAACCAGTAACCCTGAAAACCATATTACAATGAAGAACGACAAAACACTACTAGTCCCCAAACGCAAATTCAAGGGTTACACCATAGAGGATATCAAATACCGGCAGCTCGTGAACGACCTAAAGATCAAAATCGAGCAAGACAAGCTCATGCTTGAGATCATGCCACCAGAGCCTCCGCTTGGGGTAAGCACATCAACCGTGTCGCAACGCATCGACATGATCATCACCTACGGCCAGATGGCATTCATGGCTTTCAAAATCGTGCGCCGCGTCCGCTCCTTCTTCCAGAAATTCCGCCAGTAAACCCTATTGGGAAGCGCTGAATTACCTGAGAAAATATTGCCGGAACATATTTCCATATCATTTTAATATTGTATGCAGGAGTAAATTCGCGGAGAAAAGTGTAAATTTGTGCTGAAAAAACGTTTCACGCACAGAACATGAACGATTACATCCTGCTACGTACCGACATCAGACCCGCGTCAGAGACCGCGACCGACATCATGGCCGCCATGCTTGCCGACGTCGGGTTTGAAAGCTTTGTACCCGATTCCGACGGCCTCGACGCATATATCAAAGAGGAACTCTATGACGCCGATGCCGTCAGGGCCATTGCCGACAGTTTTCCAATGCCCGACACGACCATAACCACCACAGCCACGCGCGTCGAGGGGCAGGACTGGAATCACGAGTGGGAGAAAAACTACTTCAAACCGATTGTTGTGGCCGACAGGTGCGTGATACACAGCTCGTTCCACACCGATTACCCGAAGTGCGAATACGACATCTCGATAGATCCGAAAATGGCTTTCGGCACGGGGCACCACGCCACCACATCGCAGATAATATCGGCTCTGCTCAGCCTTGACCTCACCGGCAAAGCGGTGACAGACATGGGTACCGGCACTGGCATCCTGGCCATACTCAGCGCCATGCGCGGCGCCACACCTGTGAGCGCAATCGAGATAGACCCCGCCGCCGAAATCAACGCCCGCGAGAACGTGGCCTCGAACGGTCACCCGGAAATCAACGTCCTGCTCGGCGACGCTGCCCGGCTGGCCGATGTCCCCAAGGCCGACGTTTTCATAGCCAACATAAACCGCAACATCATCACCGGCGACCTGCACAACTATGTCAAAGCCATGAAACCGGGCGCCACGATGTTGCTGAGCGGTTTCTACGAATCGGACATTCCCGTCATAATGGCCACGGCCTCGCCGCTGGGCCTCACCGAACATTCGCACACAGTGAAAGGCGACGGCTGGACCTGCCTGCGTCTAACTTATAACCCCTGACCCATGCGCATATTCAGACACATCACCCTTGCGCTGGCAGCGGTAGCCTCAGCGTTCACGGCGACGGCACAGCAGGCGGTCACCGTGGCCGACGTGGTGACGCTCGTTGAGGCCACCGACACCACAGCCACACCGGCTGACGAGCACGCCGAGGCTCCATCGATTTTCGGGGGGCAGCACGGGCACGGGGGTCTGCGCCATTTCTCATGGGGCATAGACCTGGGCACCGGCGTAGACATGACCGCCAACGACATGAGTTTCTTCTCGATCCACGCCTACCTGGGCTACAAGAGCAATGTGTTGCGTTTCCTCGGCGTAGGTACCGGCATGGATATAATGATGAACAATCCGTCGCGCTCATATCCGCTTTATGCCATGCTGCGCACGTCGTTCAGCAACAGGCCGAGGCTCTGTTTCCTCGACATGCGTGCCGGCGTATCGTTCAACAGCATGTTCGACTACAAGTCGCAGACCGGGTTCTACGGCACATTAGGGTTCGGTTTCGTGCTTGCCCAGGGCAAAAGTTTCTCGTCGCACATCATAATCGGTTACACGTTCATGCCGATGCACGACGTGTGGGAACAGCCGGAACCCGCGCTTGACGACAATACCGGCGCCGCGCCAGAGATGATACGGCACGCGCTGCCCGACCTGCATTACGCATCCATACGTATCGGCTGCGCGTTCTGACCCGAGTGCCCGACCTGTCAAGCTGTTAACAAAGACTAACCTGCCCGCGTCAACCTTTGGCGCGGGCAGGCTGTTTTATTGATACCGGATGCCGTATGCACATGTGCGTGCGTGATTCCCGGCAATTGAAAACTGACAACCAAAATCAAGAATATGGAACGTAAAATTTCTGTCGACGACCTGCGCACAGCGGTCTATGACGCCTATGAAGAGGTCAAATCAATCAAAGAGGGCACTATCGACCCGCGCAACGCCGGGGCCGATGCCAAAGCTTTCGGCATCACGGTTGTGCTGCCCGACGGCACCACGATCGAGAAAGGCGACACCCAGGTGAAATCACCCCTGGGCTCTATCATCAAAGTGCCGGTATCGTCGGTTCTGTTCACACAGAACAAGCCCATGGAGCTGATCAAGAAATCGGGTCAGTGCCCCATGCACAAGGTCGAGGCCAAACCGCGCGACCTGGCGTTCAGCGCCCACGGCGTGCGCGCCTTCTCGGCCATCGAGCCTGTCGGCGACCCCGAATCGAAGTGGAACCTCGTGGAGAACCGCATGACCGACCTCATGGGTTCGGCTCCCGAACTTGACGACAAGATCTATCAGGCACTTGAAAAAGAGGCTGCCGATAATGACCTGGTCAACAAGCTTGCCGCCGACGGATACTATCTCTATGACGATGCTAAACTGTCGGTCGACCTGTATCTTAAGGGCCTGGCCATGACAGCATCTACCAGCCAGCTCGCCATGATGGGTGCCACCATCGCCGCCGACGGCGTGAAC